>NZ_JANLGL010000050.1:0-34619 GCF_024655625.1 Pseudomonas sp. 18.1.10 | reverse complement strand
ACAGCGGTGGCTCAGTTGGAACATCTTTGACTGACACACCGCATTCGCGAGCAAGCCCGCTCCCACACAAGCCCGTTCCACATTTTGATCGGGTTCCGTCTCAGGCCTTGCGCATCGGCGGCAGATTCGCCAGTAGCTGCGCATCAATATCCCGCCGCTTCAAGGTCTTGCCCGCCCGCGACGGCGGCTGGCAGATGCCGCACACATAGTGCTGCGCCGGCGCATGGGAGTGCGCCACAAACTCGCCGGAGCAACACGAGCAGCGGATCAATTCCAGCATGTCGCTTTCAAAGAACCGCACGAGGGTCCAGGCCCGGGTCAGGCCCAGCACCAGCTCGCCTTCCTGGTCGCCGACCTGTTCCAGGTACAGGCGATAGGCTTTGACGAAGGCATCGATGCGATGCCCGCCAATTTCCATGAGGCTGCGGTAAATGCCGTAGAACAGTGACGAATGAATATTCGGCAGCCACGTCACGAACCAGTCGGTGGAGAAGGGCAGCATGCCCTTGGGTGGAGAGGCGCCTCGTACTTCCTTGTAGAGTCGGATCAGGCGGCCTCGACTGAGCGTGGTCTCCGTTTCCAGCACCTGCAGCCGTGCACCCAGCTCAATCAGTTCGATGGCCAGTTGCACTTGCTGCATTTCGGTGACCAGGCTTTTGTCTGACATGGGTCAGCCTTCCCCGATGCGCAAATCGCCGCTGCGCTCAGCGGATGCCATCAACAGCGCGGAGTGGATCTCGACCATCCCCAGTTCGCGGGCGTTGCCCAGCACCTTGGACAAACGCTCGGTCTCTTCAAACACCGGGCGACAGATCAACTGGTTGACCCGTGCCAGTTGAGTCATTTGCTTGCTGCTGAGTTTGGTCAGCAGGTCGGCCATGGGGTCGCTGAGTTTCAGGCGGAAAATCGCGATCTCGCGATCTTTGCGCAATAGATTTTGCGCCAGTAATAAATAGGACAGGTTCAGGTCCTGGATGTCTTCAAGCTCAGTGTTGGTATTTGGCAACTTTCTACCCCTCCCGTTGGGTACTACAGTTCGGCACGCCTAATGGCATGACCTCTGGCAGACAGTGCTGCAAATCGACAAGTACTAAAGTCAGGCGTGTTGGGTTGTACAACAAGTACCTGGATGTAGCGTTATTCGGTTATTCATGCTCCCGGCCATCCGCTAGCTGGCCGTGAATACCGGATTTTTTAATTTTTTCTAAAGTATTAAGTGCGCCGTACGATAACAGACTGAGGAATGATTTTTCTTGTCTGTTTTCAGTGTTTTAGCCTACCTCAAAGATATTTTCACACTTATGTGTCGCCCGTAGATGCAGCGTGTAGGTGTTTGTTATTTCTTTCGATACAAATAATGGCTTATTGGTATCACTTGATTGGAAGAGGCACCGTAGGTGTTGTTTAAATTGCTCTTGCGCCGATTGATCTGCATCAGTTCACCCAAGTCATTTTGTCGCGCATGCAAGAACCCGTTAACTTGCTCTTCCAGCGCGAGGATCTGGCTGAGTAGTTCAAGTTTGTATTGCTGGCCGCTGGCGTCCAGATCAACTTGGTCTTGCGCGCGGCGCAAGTAAGCGGCGTCAATCAAACCCTGGGACTTCAGCGCGAAGATACCGTCCCAGTCGGCGTGTTTGGCGCACTCCAGCAAACGTTGCGATTGTTCGAGCAGTTGTTCGTAGGCCGCGATCAGTTGTGATTGCATCATGTCTACTGCGCTTCCTCGGTCTGCGTGCCAATCGCCCGCCAGGCTGCGGCGACATTCTCCAGCAACTCGGCGGCCGTGTTCAGCGCGGCATCGTCATTGTTCAAGTTCGCGCGCAGCAGCAGGCGAACCACATAGTCGTAGAGTTGGTCCAGCTGTGCGGCAATCTCGCCGCCGTGTTCCAGGTTCAGCGAGCCGCGCAAACCCTGGCTGACCAGGTTGATCGCCTTGGTGATGGCCTGGCCCTTGGCGGCGATATTGCCGGCCTGCAAGTGCAGGCGCGCGATGCGCAGCGTGGCCTGGTAACTGTCGAACAGCATCACGATGTGCTGGTGGGGTGAGGCCGCCAAAATGCCGCTTTCCACGCCCACCTTGGCGTAGGCATTCGCGTCTCGATAGGCGTTCATCTCGTGTGCTCCGGGTGGGTCATCAGCTGTCGCTGTTGAGGGCGTCGAACTGGGTGGTGAGGTAGTCCGCAGTCGAGCTGAGCGACGCGATCAGGGTGTCGAGTTGGGTGAACTGTTCGGTCCAGCGCGCCATTTCGGAGTCGATCAGCGCCTGTTTTTCGTCGTAGCGGTCTTCCAATTGCTCCAGCTTGGTCGCCAGACTGTCGGTGCGCGCCACGATCAGGCCGTCGTCTTCGTCGAGGTAGGTGTCGAGGTCGGTGGTCATCTGGCCGATGAAGCCGGACGTGCCATCGCTGCCGACAAAGAACTCGGAGACGCCATCGATGTTGTCGGTGATCGCGCTGGTCAGGGTGTCTTCGTCGATCAGCAAGGTACCGTCGACTTCCAGGGAAATGCCCAACTGCGACAAATAGCTGAAGGTGCCGCTGCCCACCGCGCTGTACAGGTCGCTGCTGAGCTTGGTGCTGATGCGCCGCGTGGTCGAGTCGCCGAGCAATTCGCCCGCCGTGTCGGCATCCGCGTCGTAGGAAGTGAGGGTGTCGACGGTGGACACGTAGCTGTTATAGGCGCTGACGAACGACTCGATGGCGTCGTAGATCGCGTCGGTGTCCTGGGAAATCGTCAGGGTCTGCGAGCTGCCGACGGCGGACAGGTTCAGCGTGACGCCTTGCAACGCGTCTTCGACGGTGTTGCTTTGGCTGGTGACCGAGATGCCATTGATGGTCAGTTCGGCGTCCAGGGCTTCGACGGTCTGGGTCATGTTGCCCGTGCTGCCGTCGTAGCCGAACAGGCTGGAGGCAGTATCGCTGCTGTCGTCGCCGCTGTAGGTCACGGTCATGGTCGACGCGGTGCCGGTGCTGTCGGAGGTCAAGACCAGGCGGTACGGCGTGCCGGTGCCGTCGTTGACGATGGACGCGGTCACCCCGGCGCCGGACGCGTTGATCGCCGTGCGAATGCCTTCCAGGGTGTTGTTGCTGCTGCTCAGGGTGATCGACACCGCGTCGGCCGTGCCCACTTGCAGGGTCAGGGTCCCGGTGCCGAGGGCCGTGGTCTTGCTCGCGACGCCATCGGTGGTGAGGCTTTGCGCCTGGGCCAACTGGGTCACTTCCAGCTTGTAGGTGCCGGCGACGGCTTCGCTGGTGGTTGCGGCGGTGACGCCGCTGCCGGACAGGCTGGTGGTCAGCGCGGTGTACAGGCTGGAATCGGCCAGGGCTTCGGCGGCGGTTTGCAGCTTGGTCAGGGCGCTGGTCAGGGTGCCGTAGGCGGAGATCTCGGCGTTGACCGAGGTTTCCTGGTTGGTGATGGGCGTCAGCAGGCTGGCTTCCTTGGACTCTTCCAGGCTGGTCAGGATGCTGTCCAGGTCCAGGCCGGAGCCGACCCCGAGAGAGGTAATGGTTGCAGTCGACGAGGTGGTGGAGGTCGTGGTTGCCATGGGTGTGCCTGTGCTGGGGTGCGTTTGAACGCAACATCGGCCAATCGCGGGCTCGTCTTTAGGGGCGCGCCGACTTTTTTCAGACCTGCATCGCCATCACGTCCTTGTAGGCGGTGAGCAGGCGGTTGCGCACCTGCACGCCCATCTGGAACGCGACGCTGGCTTTCTGCGAATCGGCCATCACATCACTCAGCGACACCGATTCGCTGCCGGCCTGGAATGCGTTGGACTGGCGAGTGGCGGTCTGCTGCAACTGGTTGATGCGCTGCAGCGACGACTGCAATTCGCCGGCAAACCCACCGGCGGGCGCGCTGCGTTGTGCACTCGCGCCTTCGGCCTGTTCGGCCAACAGCGACAGTTGTTGCAGGGCATTGGTCAGGGCGGACGGGTTCATGGTGCAGGTTCCACAAGCTGCGATCAGGCCAGCAGGTTAACAAGCCTGGCCCCCGGCACATTCGCCCAATTGACCGCAAAAGCAGTGGCTTTTCCGGCCTTTGGCTTTGGCCGTTTTCGCCAGAATGGCCGCCTACTACTGTTACCGGACGCTGCAATGTCTTTCGCACAGGCCCTACCTTCGTGAGTACCGCAGTCCTGGCCAAAGGCGCACAAAAAAACCTGGCGACCCCGGTCCCTGTCAAACCCCTGGATGCGTTGACCACGCTGTTCCGCCGCCAGCCGCTGGTGCCGTTGCTGATGGCCGCCGCAGCGGTGATCGCGGTGGTGGTCGCCTTGCTGTTGTGGGCGCGCCAGCCGGAATACCGCGTGCTGTTTTCCGGCCTCAGCGAGGCCGACGGCGGGCAGATCATCAGCGAGCTGGACAAGCGCGCCGTGCCCTATCGCCTCAGCGAAGGCGGCAATACCATCCTGGTGCCAGGCGACAAGATGGGCGCCCTGCGCCTGCAACTGGCCGAGCAGGGCTTGCCCAAGGGCGGCAGCGTCGGCTTTGAATTGCTCGACAAGCAAGCCTTCGGCGTCAGCCAGTTCGCCGAACACCTCAACTACCAGCGCGGCCTCGAAGGCGAGTTGGCGCGCACCATCGAATCCCTGGGGCCGGTGGCCAAGGCGCGGGTGCACCTGGTGATGGCCAAGCAATCGGTGTTTGTGCGCGACCGCGAAGCCGCCCGCGCTTCGGTGGTGCTGACCCTGCAACCCGGCCGCGAAGTCGGGCCGAGCCAGACCAGCGCGATTGTGCATCTGGTCACCTCCAGCGTGCCGGAGCTGAGCGTGGACGCGGTCACCGTGGTCGACCAGAACGGCCGCCTGCTGTCCCAGACCCACGGTGACAACAGCGGCGTCGACGGTTCGCAACTCGACTATGTGCATGAGATCGAGCGCTCCTACCAGCGCCGTATCGAAGACATCCTCACGCCGCTGCTGGGCAGCCAGAACGTGCACGCCCAAGTGGTCGCCCAGGTGGATTTTTCCAGCCGCGAAAGCACCGCCGAACGCTACGCGCCGAACCAGGACAGCAACGCCGCCGCTGTGCGCAGCAAGCAAACCTCCGAGCATGTGCAGGACGGCGACGATGCCGGCCGTGGCGTGCCCGGCGCGCTGACCAACTCACCGCCCAACACTCCTCCGCCGACCAAGGCCAACGCGCCGACCCCGGCCGGCGGCACGGCTGCGGCGCCGGAGGCGAAAGCCGCAAAGAGCGCCAGCCAAAGCGAACGGATGATTAACTACGAGGTGGACCGCAACGTCGAGCACGTCAAGTCCAGCCTGGGCACCCTGCAGCGCCTGACCACGGCGGTGGTGGTCAACTACCGCACCGTGCTCAAGGACGGCAAGCCGACCAGCGAAGCGCTGAGCAAGGACGAACTCGACAACATCAACAACCTGGTGCGCCAGGCCATGGGCTTTACCGAAAGCCGTGGCGATGCCTTGCAAGTTATCAACAGCCCGTTCGTCGAAGCCGATACCAGCGTCGACGAACAACCCTGGTGGAAAACCCCCGAGGCCTACACCCTGCTGAGCACCGGCCTGCGCTACCTCGCCGTGGCATTGGCCGCGCTGGCGCTGTGGTGGATCGTGTTGCGCCCGATGCAGCGACGCAACGCGGCGCACACCCAGGCGCTGTTGGCGAACAACGCCGAGCCGGGCACGGCCTTGGTGCCGTCCAGCACGGGCACCAGCCTGTTGGTCGCCGGCCAGGAAAGCGCGCCACATACCTTGCCGCGCAAGTCGGCGGTGTACGAACAGAACATGCAGAGCCTGCAACAGATCGCGGCCGAAGACCCGCGACTGGTGGCCATGATCGTGCGCGGATGGATGAAGAAAAATGACTAGCAAGATCAGCGGTTCGCGGCGCAGCGCCATCCTTTTACTGTCCCTGGATGCGGACAGCGCGGCAGAAGTGTTCAAGTTTTTGCCCAGCGAAGACGTCGAGGCCATCAGCATGGAAATGGCGCGCCTGAGCCAGGTGTCCCATGAAGAAATGCGCCAGGTGCTCGAAGAATTCATGGACGAGACCGACCAGTACGCCGCCATCAATATCCAGACCAGCGACCATATCCGCGCGGTGCTGACCAAGGCCCTGGGCAGCGAACGCGCCGCCAGCCTGATCGACGACATCCTCGAAAGCACCAACACCGGTTCGGGCATCGACAAGCTCAACCTGATGGAAGCCTCGATGGTCGCCGAGATGATCCGCGACGAACACCCGCAGATCATCGCCACCATCCTTGTGCACCTGGAGCGTCACCAGGCCTCGGACATCTTGCAATTGCTGCCGGACCGCCTGCGCAACGACATCATCCTGCGCATCGCCACGTTCAGCGGCGTGCAGCCGGTGGCGTTGCAGGAACTCACCGAAGTGCTTGGCGTGATGCTCGACGGCCAAAGCCTCAAGCGCAGCAAAATGGGCGGCGTGCGCACGGCGGCGGAAATCCTCAACCTGATGAGCTCGGCCCACGAAGAACTGGCCATCGGCACCGTGCGCGAACACAGCGACGACCTGGCGCAGAAGATCCTCGACGAGATGTTCCTGTTCGAAAACCTTATCGACGTCGACGACCGTGGCATCCAGACCCTGTTGCAACAGGTCGATCAAAACTCCCTGGCCATCGCCCTCAAGGGCTCGCCGCCGGCGTTGCTCGAACGCTTCCTGCACAACATGTCCCAGCGTGCCGGCCAGTTGTTCCGCGAGGACATGGAAGCGCGCGGGCCGATCCGCATGTCGCAGATCGAATCCGAACAGAAGGCCATTCTTGCCGTGGTGCGGCGCTTGTCCGACAGCGGCGACATCGTGACCGCACGCGGCAACGACACCTATGTCTGAGCGTTGGCAACCCTGGCAGATGGACCCGCTGGGCAGCCCGGCGGCGGCCAGCGACGACCCCCACGGCAGCCATCGCGAACGCCTGCGCAAGCAAGCCTTCCAGCACAAGCTGGAGATGCAGGTGCTGCGCGAAAAAACCATCGTCGAGGCCCAGCAGGTCGGGCATGCCCAAGGCCTGGAGCAAGGTTATGCACAGGGCCTGGACGAAGGTCGCCAAGCCGCCACTGTGGAGTTGCAGCAGCAGATTCACGAGTCCCTGCAACCGCTGCTGGAGCTATGCCGCAATTTTGATCAAGCGCTGAAAGCCTTGGACACGCAGATCGCCCGGCAACTGGTGCGCATCGCCCTGGACGCCGCGCAACAACTGGCCGGCGAAGCCTTGAACGCGCAGCCGGAACAGGTGCTGGTGTTGGTCAAACGCCTGCTCGACAGCGACCTGGAACTCACCGGCAAGCCCAAGCTGTGGCTCAACCCCGACGACATGCAGCGCGTGCAGGACAGCCTCGGCGAACAGATCGATGCGGCGGGCTGGGTGTTGCACGCCGACGCGGCGATGCAGGCGGGCGGTTGCCGGGTGGTCAGCGCGGGTGGCGAGTTGGATGCGTCGCGGCCATCGCGGTTGGCGCTGCTCGATCGCAATGTCGAGCGCATGTTGGATGCGTTGCCATGAACTCGCATCTCGCGCGCTGGTCGTCTGTGCTCGATACGCTGCATGGCCAAGCCTTGCAGGTCGCGCCGCACCTGCGCAGCGGGCGCATCACCCGCGCCACCGGCATGGTCCTGGAAGCGGTGGGCCTGCGCCTGCCGTTGGGTGGGGCGTGTCGAATCGAGCTGGACGGCGTGTTCGCCGAGGCCGAAGTGGTGGGGTTTGCCGGTGACACGCTGTACCTGATGCCGCTCGCGGAAATCCACGGCCTGCAACCCGGCGCACGGGTGTTTGCGGCGGATGAAGGCGGCGGCAATCGCAGTTTTCCCTTGGGCATGGCCTTGCTCGGGCGTGTGCTCGACAGCGGCGGCCAGCCGTTGGACGGGCGCGGGCCGTTGCTCGGCGCCCATCACGCCGGCTTGCATACCCAGCCGCTGAACCCGCTCAAGCGGGCGCCGATTGATCGGCAGATCGATGTGGGTATTCGCGCGATCAACGCCTTGTTGTGCGTCGGCCGTGGCCAGCGCCTGGGTTTGTTTGCCGGTTCCGGCGTCGGCAAGTCGGTGCTGCTGGGCATGATGGCGCGCTACACCCAGGCCGATGTGATCGTGGTCGGGTTGATTGGCGAGCGGGGCCGTGAGGTGCAGGACTTTATCGACAATATCCTCGGTGAAGAGGGCCTGCGCCGCTCGGTGGTGGTGGCCGCTCCCGCTGATACATCGCCGCTGCAACGCCTGCAAGGAGCGCTGTATGCGACGCGGGTCGCCGAGGATTTCCGCGAGCAGGGCAAAGACGTACTGCTGATAATGGATTCGTTGACCCGCTACGCCATGGCCCAGCGCGAAATCGCCCTGGCCGTGGGCGAGCCGCCGGCCACCAAAGGTTATCCACCGTCGGTGTTCGCCAAGTTGCCCAAGCTGGTGGAACGCACCGGCAACGGCCCGCCCGGTGGCGGTTCGATCACCGCGTTTTATACGGTGCTCAGCGAAGGCGATGACCAGCAGGACCCGATTGCCGACGCGGCGCGGGCGATCCTTGACGGGCATATCGTGCTGTCGCGCCAGTTGGCCGAAAGCGGGCACTACCCGGCCATCGATATCGAAGCGTCCATCAGCCGCGCCATGACCGCCATCGCCAGCGATGCCCAGCAGCGCAAGGCCAACCAACTCAAGCAGATGCTCTCGCGTTACCAGCGCAACCGCGACCTCATCAGCGTCGGCGCCTACGCCCAGGGCCACGATGTGCAACTCGACCGCGCCGTGGGGTTGTACCCGCATATCGAGCGCTTCCTGCAACAACGCATCGATGACCGTGCCAGCGTCGACGAGACCCTGCACGGCCTCGGTTTGTTGTTCCCCGGCAACTGACTTTTTCGAGTAATCATCGATGGCCAATCAATCGCTGCACCTGCTGATCGAAATGGCCGCCAAGGCCCGCGACGTCTCGGCCCGCGCCCTGGCGCAAAGCCGCAGCGCCGAGCAGCAGGTTATCAAGCAGTTGCGCACCCTCGACCAGTACCAGCAGGAATACCGCCAGAACCTGCAAGTGGAACTGGCCAACGATGGCATGAGCCCGTCGGCGTTGACCAATTACCGGGGCTTTTTACAGTCGCTGGAAGAGGCGGTGGAGCGTGCTCAAAAAAGCCTGGAACGGCATCGCAAGCAGGTCGCCCATCACCAGCTCACGTGGATGGCGCAGTGGCGCAAGGTCAGCTCGATTGAGGCGCTGCTGGCGCGGCGGGCGCAGCAGGAACAGGTGCTGGCGGGGCGGGTGGAGCAGCGTCAGTCCGATGAACTGGCCAGCCAGTTGCGGCGCCGGGTTGCGGCGTTTCCTTCTTCCATCGATAGCGGTCTTTAAGGAACAGCATGGATATTCTCGCGACGTTAGTGCCGACGGCTGCGCCGGTGGCGGACAGTATTGTCGCCGAGGCGCCGGTGGCGCTGGCGGAATCGTTTTCGGCGGTGTTGAGCCAGGTGGTTGCGCCGGTGCCGCAAGCGTTGCCGGTGGTGCAGGCGCCGGTTGCGGTCCAGCCGCCTGTGGCCGTCGCCCCTGCCCCCGTTGCGCCGGTCGTTGTGCAAGCGCTGCCCGTGGAACAGCCCGAGGTCGAGCTGCCGCCCGTGTTGCCGGATGAACCGGTGGCTGAGGTCGCAGTGACAAAACCAACGAGCGCGACAGACAGCACCCTCGACGATATCCGCCAGCGCATGGCCCTGATCGAAAGCGCCGGGCAACTGGACACGTCGGCAGTGATCGTCGCGCCGCCCATTCCGGTCAGCCTGCCGGTACCGGTCAACGTGGCACCGACCGCGCCCGAGCCCGCGATCAGCCGCGCGACAACCCAGGCCCCGAGCCTGCCGGTCGTGGCGGAGGAGGAGCCTGACACGCCAGAACCGCTGGACCTGCCGGACGCCATGCCCGCGCCTGTCGCCACTGTGGCGGATGCGGTACCGCAGGTGCGCCCGCAAGCCGATGACCGCCAACCCGACAATCCGCCTTCGCCTGGCGTGTTCAGCCTCGCGCCGGCACCGGCCAGCCCGGTCGCCGCTCCCGTTGCCGACAACGATTTGGTCGTCGCCGCCACCGTCGGCAGCAGCGATTGGGCGGCCGACCTTGGCCAGCAGATGGTCGATATGGTCAGCCGTGGCGACAGGCAAGTCGACCTGCACGTGCACCCCGCCGACCTTGGCCCGCTGTCCATCAGCCTCGAACTGAACGACGGCACCACCCAGGCGCAGTTCCAGGTCGCCCATGCCTCGGTGCGCGCGGCGGTGGAACAGGCGTTGCCGCAATTGCGCGAGGCGCTGGCGAGCCAGGGTATTGCGCTGGGGCAGGCGTCGGTCAGCGATCAGTCGTCGCGCGGCAGTGCACAGCGTGATCCGCAGCCGTCAACGTTCAGCCGCAGCGACACCTCGCCAGTGGCCGAACCGGTGGTGGTGCAACAAGTGCGGCTAGCCCGCTCGGCGATTGACCTGTACGTGTGAATCCCAAATCAAAACAGCGAGATACCGCCGTTACCCGTGTCTTATCGCGCCATGGGCGGGGCGGGGCGCTGGTCATACTGGCGCCCTGCCTGATCGTTTCCCTTCATTGCATGGTTCCCGCCAATGACCGCCACCCGCAAAACCCCCTGGCTCCTGATTGTGTTGCTGGCGCTGCTTGTCGTCGCCGCGAGTGCCGGTGGTACTTACCTCTACCTGAGCCAGGTGGACGTCGCCCAGGCCGCGCCGGTGGCGAACAAACCCCAGGCGCCACGCTTGGTCACGGTGGCCCCGATGACGGTGAACCTGTCCAACCAGCGCGATGAACCGAGCCTGTTATATGTGGGGTTCGCCCTGGAAGTCGCCGACGACGCGACCCAGGCCCAACTGACCGACTACATGCCGCAATTGCGCAGCCAGTTGCTGACCCTGGTCAGCGGCCAGGACAGCACGCAGTTGATAACCCCCCAGGGCAAGGCCGCGCTGGCCGCGCGCATCCTCGACGCCCTCAAGCAACCGCTGGCGCCGCAGCAACCCGCCCCCGCGTTGCTGCGCGTGCTGTACACCGACTTTATCGTGCAGTAACCCATGGCCATCGACGATTTGCTCTCCCAGGACGAGATCGACATGCTGCTGCGCGGCAGCGACGAAACCGACGCTGCCCACGAAGAAGCCGGCACGCTCGACGCCGCGCGGGTCCGCCCGTATGACCCGGCGACCCAGCACCGGGTGATCCATGAGCGCTTGCACGCGCTGGACATCATCAACGAGCGCTTCGCCCGTTATTTCCGCATGAGCCTGTTCAACCTGATCCGGCGCAGCATCGACATCACCGTCAAAAGCGTGCGCTACCAGAGTTACAGCGAATTCTCGATGCACATGCCGATGCCCACCAACATCAACCTGCTGGCGATGAAACCGCTGCGCGGCACGGCGCTGGTGGTGTTCCCGCCGGCGGTGGTGTTCATGGTGGTGGACAACCTGTTCGGCGGCGACGGGCGCTTTGTGACCAAGTCCGAAGGCCGCGAATTCACCCGCACCGAACAGCGCATCATCCAGCGTTTGCTGGGGCTGTCGGTGGACGCCTACAAGGGCGCGTGGAAGTCGGTGTACCCCCTGGAAATCGAATACCTGCGTTCGGAGATGCAGGCCAAGTTCGCCAACATCACCAGCTCGCCGAATGAAATCGTGGTCAATGCCACTTTCCACCTGGAGGTCGGCAACCTCTCCAGCGATTTCAATATCGTCATTCCGTACCTGATGATCGAACCGATGCGCCAGTTGCTCAACGGCCCGCTGACGGACACCAATCCTGAGGAAGAACGCCATTGGAACAAGCGCATGGCGGGCGAAATCGCGCAGTCGGAGATTGAGCTGATCGCCGACTTTGTCGAAATGGACGCGCGCGTCGGCCAAGTCATGGCGCTGAAAGTCGGCGACGTGCTGCCCATCGAACTGCCCGACATCATCAGCGCACGGGTCGATGGCGTACCGGTCATGACCTGTGAGTACGGCAGCCAGAACGGCCTGCGCGCCTTGTTGGTGAAGGATCTGGTCGATCATTCCCTGAGCCTTTCTTCCTCTTCCTCCAGCCGATTCGTGAAGGGCCACGTCCCCACAGCCAAGGACTCCGAGCATGACTGATCCAACCGTTACCGAGCCCCAAGAGCCGGATGAATGGGCCGACGCCCTGGCCGAACAAACCATCGCCGAAGGGGCAGACGACCCGTGGGCGATTGCCCTGGCCGAACAAGAGGCGGCCGATGCGGCGCAGGAAAGCCCGGCGCCGAGCGCAGGTTCCAGCGTGTTCAAGCCGCTGGCGCCGGCGCAGCCCACCGCTGCGGCGCGTGAGCTGGAAATGATTATGGATATTCCGGTCAAGCTCAGCGTGGAGCTGGGCCGTACGCGCATCACCATCAAACAGTTGCTGGAACTCGCCCAGGGTTCGGTGCTGGCGCTGGATGGCCTGGCGGGCGAGCCGATGGACATCCTCATCAACAGCTACCTGATCGCCCAGGGCGAAGTGGTGGTGGTGGATGACAAGTACGGCATTCGCATCACTGAAATCATCACGCCGTCCGAACGCGTGCAAAAGCTCAACCGATGAACAGCGCAAGCCCGCCGCTCGGCGTGCCCACGGACAGCGTGATGAACCTGGCGCTGCTGGGTAAAACCGCCCTTGCCCTGGCTGTGGTGCTGGGCTGCGTGCTGGTGTTTGGCTGGCTCGCCCGGCGCATGGGCACACGGGCGTTGGTGCCCGGCAAGCAGCTGCGCGTGGTCAGCAGCACTGGCCTCGGCCAGCGCGAGAAAGTGGTGATCGTGGAGGTGCGAGGGCAATGGTTGGTGCTGGGCGTGACGGCGCAGCAGGTTACCGCGCTTGCGCAGATGGACGCGCCGCAAGCGGAGCCCGAAACGGTGGTCGCCGGCGGTTTTGCCGAGCGCCTGGCCAATGCCTTGACCCGCAAAGGGCGTGCCTCATGACCGGCATGGAGGGCCTCAGCGCCTTCACCGGGCAAGCGGGCGGCCAGCAATGGTCGCTGAGCCTGCAAACCCTGTTGCTGCTCAGCGCCATGGCGTTCCTGCCGGCGATCCTGCTGATGATGACCGGCTTCACCCGCATCATCATTGTGCTTGGCCTGCTGCGCACGGCTATCGGCACCACCTCGGCGCCGCCGAACCAGGTGCTGTTGGGGCTGGCGTTGTTCCTGACGTTTTTCGTCATGTCGCCGACCCTGGACCAGGCTTACGAAAAGGCCTGGTTGCCGTTCTCCCACGATGAAATCTCGGTGGAACAATTCCTCAAGGACGGCAGCCAGCCGTTTCGCAAATTCATGCTGACCCAGACCCGCCAGGGCGACCTGGCACTGTTTGCGCGGCTGGCGCAGATCGACGACCTGCAAGGCCCCGACGACGTGCCCATGCGCGTGCTGCTGCCGTCGTTTGTCACCAGCGAACTGAAAACCGCGTTCCAGGCCGGCTTCACCATTTTTATCCCGTTCCTGATTATCGACCTGGTGGTGGCGAGCGTGCTGATGGCGCTGGGCATGATGATGGTGCCACCGGCCACGATCTCGCTGCCGTTCAAGCTGATGCTGTTTGTGCTGGTGGATGGCTGGCAATTGCTGCTGGGTTCGCTGGCGCAGAGTTTCTACACCTGATGAGGCGTTGCCGATGACCCCGGAAATGGTGATGGACCTGGCTTACAAAGGCATGCGCATGAGCATGATCGTGGCCGCGCCCGTGTTGTTCGTGACCCTGTTTATCGGCCTGCTGGTGAGCCTGTTCCAGGCCGCCACGCAGATCAACGAATCCACCCTGTCGTTTATCCCCAAGATCATCGGCGTGTGTGTGGTGCTGGTGATCGCCGGGCCGTTGATGATGGAAATGCTCGTGGATTACACCCGCGCGTTATTCACCAGCCTGCCCACGCTGATCGGCTGACGCGCGGTGATTGAAGTCAGCTCGGCGCAGCTGCAACTGTGGCTGACCGGTTTTTTCTGGCCGTTCTGCCGGGTGCTCGCGTACCTGATGAGCGACCCGATCCTGGGGCACAAGAACGTGTCGAGCCAGGTCAAGGTCGGGCTGGCGATGTTGCTGGCGTTCCTGCTGGCGCCGAACCTGCCGCCGTTGCCCCAGGTGGCGCTGTTCTCCTGGCCGGGGCTGGGTGTGATCGTGGAACAGGTGCTGATCGGCATGGCGCTGGGCATGGTCATGCGCGTGACCCTGGCGGTGGTGGAGATGACCGGCGACATCTGCGGCATGCAGATGGGCTTGGCGTTTGCCACGTTCTTCTCGGCGGACACCAGCACCAACAGCCTGGTGCTGTCGCGGTACCTGGGGATGATTACCGTGCTGATGTTCCTCGCGCTCGACGGGCATTTGATGGTCCTGGAATTGCTGGCCGGCACGTTCAAGACCTTGCCCATCGGCAACCTGCGTTTCGACCCGAATGCCTGGCACCTGATTGCGCGGTACGGCAGCACGATCTACCTGACCGGTTTGTTGCTGGCGTTGCCGATGGTGGGCACGTTGCTGATTATCAGCTTGGCCATGGGCATCCTCAACCGCGTGTCGCCGCAGCTCACGGTATTTTCGGTGGGCTTTCCGCTGACGCTGTCGGTGGGGTTGATTCTGCTGATGGTGGTGATGGGCGACCTCGGGCCGTTTCTGGCGACGTTGCTCACCAACACCCTGCATTTCATGCAGTACCTGACGGATAACATGGCCCTTTCTTGAAGCCTGCTCGGTCAAAAATGTGGGAGCGGGCTTGCTCGCGAAAGCGGTGTGTCAGTCAATGGATTTGTACCTGAATCACCGCATTCGCGAGCAAACCCGCTCCCACAGTTTTTACCCGGTTCAACCCGTCAGATGTATTCGAACAGGGACATCTTCTGGATGCTGACAAACGTCTGCTGCGCCGCCTGTAACGCCACTTGCAGCGAGGTGTATTGCGTCACCGATTCGGTGTAGTCCGCATCCACCAACCCCGACAACCGCTCCGTGTAGCTCAGCGCCAGGTCGTCGCCGATGGTGTCGAGCACGTCCAGTTGATTGAGCCGCGAACCCACCGAGGTCTGCACCGTCAGTACCGTGTCCTGGGCATTGCTCAGTTGGCGGCTGGCGGTGGAGAGGGTGTTGTTCAGGTTGGCTCGGTCAGCGTCGGTTTCCACGGGGGTTTGCAGCACGGAGATCAGGTTTTTCAGGGTGGCGAACAGGTCCGGGTCGGCGTCGGCGGCTTTGCTGACGCTGATGCTGTCGCCGGCCACCGGGGTGCCGCTGAGGGTCAGGGACAGGCCGTTGACTTGCAGGGTGTCGCCCGAGGTGTAGGCCACCGGGGTGGCGCCGTCGAGGCTGTATTGCGCGGTGCCGTCGGCGGCGGTGCTGAAGGTCAGGCTGAAGCCGGTGCCGTAGTTCGCGTCCGTGGTGTCGGTGATGGTCGGGCCGCTGAAGGTGACGCTGCCACTGTTGTCGCCGGCTTCGGCGATAAAACCGGCGGAGCTGCTCACCGATTGGAAAATCGTCGCGCCGGTGTCGCCGCTGGCCATGCTTTGGGTGGAGCTGACCAGTTGCGTGACCACATTGCTGTCGCCCTGGTAAACCATGTTGCCGTCGGCATCCGCCGCGAACGCCGGGCTTTGGCTCTGGTAGCCGGAAAACAGGTAGTTGCCGTTGCTGTCAGTGGCGTTGGCCAGGGTGACGAGGGTGTCGTACACGCCTTGCAAAGAGGTGGCGATGGACTCGCGGTCGGCGTCGCTCAGGGTGCCGTTGTTGGCCTGCACGATCAGCGAACGCGCGCTGGTGATCGCATCGTTGATGCTGTCCAGGGTGCTTTCTTCCTGGGACAACGACGTGCTGATGCTGCTGCGCGCGTCGGCGTACTGCTCATTGGCGGCAATCGCCTGGCGCACGTTGACGGCTTGCGCGGCGGCCAGTGAATCGTCGGACGGCGTGACCACCCGCGTGCCGCTGGCCACTTGCTGGGCGGCGGTCTGGTAGGCGCTTTCCTGGGCCAGCATGGAACTGAGGCTCTGGTTGTAAATCGTCGCACTGCTCAGGCGCATGGCGGCGCTCCTTTAGTTGATGTCGAGGATGGTGTCGAGCAGGCTGGTGCCCACTTCAACCACCTTTGCGCAGGCCTGGTAGTACTGCTGGTAGACGATCAGGTTGGCCGCCTCTTCATCCAGGTTGACCCCCGATTCCGACTGTTGCAGCGTGGTCAGTTGTTCGGTGAGGCTGGTCTGGGTTTCCAACTGCCCGGCGACTTTGCTCGCGGTGCTGCCCACGTCGCTGACCAGCGCCGAATAGGTTTGGCTGAGGGTCTTGCTGCCGCCGACGATGCTGCTGGTTTGCAGGTTGAGCATGGCCAGGGCGTTGCTGTTGTCGCTGCTGCCGGTGGACGTGCCGGCGGCGATCAGGCTGCCGTCGCTGGTCAGGGTAGTGAAGCTGCTGGCGGCGTTGCGCGTGGGCAAGACCAGGAAACTGTCGCCATCGTCGGCGGTGCCGCTGATGGTCACGCTCATGCCGGCGAAGGTCAGCGTGCCGCTGTCGTAGGCGGAGGTGACGCTGGCGCCGGTGTCGTTGCGGGTCACGCTGTAGCCGTCGCTGCTGGAATAGCTGACGGTGTAGTCGGTGGCGGCGAGGGCGCTGACGTCGTCGTTGAAGGTGGCGCCCAAGATCGCGTCGCCGGTGTTGCGGGTGTTGCCGTAGACGCTGGGGTCGTCCACCGAGAACAGCGCGCTGCCGCTGTCGCCATTGAGGTCGATGCCCGACGCCTGCAAGGTGTTGAAGGCTTGGGTCAGGCTGACGGCGAGGATGCCCAGCTGGTTTTGCGCGTCGCTCAGGCTGTTGTCGCGAAAGTCCATCAGGCCGCCGAGGGAGCCGCCTTCAAACACCGCGTCGTCGAGTGTGGTGGTGTGGCCCGCGGCGTCCACGTAGGTGACCACGGTTTGCGTCGGGTCGCTGGCCGAGACGGCGGTTTGCAGGTCGAAGCTGCTGTTGCCCGACACCAGCGCCAGGCCGTTGCTCAGGGACACGGTGTAGCTGCCGTTGTCCTGGGTGGTGACATCCACGTCCACCAGTTCGCTGAGTTGGCTGACGAGCAAATCGCGTTGGTCGAGCAGGGTGTTGGAGGTGGAACCCAGGGCATCGCTCAGGCTGATCTTTTTGTTGAGCCCGGCGATCTGTTCGGTGAGGTCGTTGACTTGGCTGACCTGGTCGTCGATCTGGCTGTTGACGTCGTTGGCCATGTCGTCGAGGTAGCTGCCCAGCTGGGTGAACTGCGCGGTCAGGGTCTGCGCGGCGCCGATCACTTCTTCGCGGGCGGCGGTGTCGCTGGCGTCGGAGGTCAGGGTTTGCAGGGCCGAGAAGAAACTCTGCAGCAGCGTGTCGAGGCTGGCGTCACCGTCGGCGAGCAGGCTGTCGATCTGGTCGACTTGGGTCTGGTAGGTGGACAGCGCGCTTTCGGCGCTGATCGAGCTGTTGAGCTGGGTGGTGACGAACTGGTTGTATTGGCGATCCACACTGGAGATCTGCACGCCGCTGCCCGAGGTGGACTCGGAGAAGTTCGCCACCTGCAAGGTGTAGCCGGCCGTGTAGGCGTTGGTGGTGTTGCTGCTGCTGGTGCTGAGGGCGATCTGCGCGGCGGACAGGCCGCTGACGCCAATGGAAATAATGCTCATCGAGAAGCTCCTGGGCTACATGCTTGGCACTATCGGCCCGGCGAAGGGGTGAATTGACCCCTGGCCTATAAATCGTTGCGCGCTTGAGTGGTGTGCAAGGGACCGATGGTGGCCATCACGGAAATCAGCTTCTGCGCATAACGCGGGTCGGTGGCGTAACCGCCCTGTTGCAGGGCGATGGCGGCTTGCGGTGCGTCACCGGCCGTGCGCACGGCGGCGTAGCCGGGGCGGCTGCGCATCAGGCGCGCGTAGTCGCTGAAGGCGGCTTCGTCGCTGGCGTACACGCGGAAACTTTCCAGCTGCTTTTGCGCCTGGGCGTCGCTGTATTCGGTGGTCAGCACTTGGGTGGTCGCGCCTTGCCAGGCGCTGCCGGCCTTGATGCCGAAGAGGTTGTGGCTGTCGGCGCCTTGGGCGGTGGTGATGGTGCGTCGGCCCCAGTCGGTTTCCAGCGCGGCCTGGGCCAGGATCAGTTCGGCAGGCACGCCACTGTTGCGTGCGGCGGTTTGTGCCGGGCCGCTGAGGCGGGCGATGAAGGCTTGCACGTGCTCGGGCTGGTCGCTGTTGCTGGCGCTGACTTCGCGGCGTTTCCAGGCTTCGAACGGTGAGCGGGTCGGCATGTCGAGGAATGCGGTGGTGGCGGCGCTCAGCTCCGGGTTCTGTTGCGCGGCATAGCCGCTCAGTTGCCGGGTGAGCTGTTCGGCCAGGCCGATGCCTTTGCCCGACAGGCTCTGCGCCCATTGCTGGTCGAGCATTTCGGTGTACAGCTCGGTTTGCGAGTGGCTCGACAGCTCGGACTTGGGCACCGCCGCGCGCATGCTTTTAAGCATCATCTGGATAAACACCGCCTCGAACTGCTTGCTGGCCTCCTTGAGTCCCGCTTGCGGGTCCAGGTGGGCGCGGTTGCGCAGGTGATCGAGGCCTTGCACATCCAGGGCGAAATGATCGGCGCTCTTCATCAGATGATTTCCAGTTCAGCGCGCAGCGATCCAGCGGCCTTGAGCGCCTGCAAGATCACCATCAGGTCTTGCGGCGTGGCGCCGAGGGCGTTGAGGCCCTTTATCACGTCCATCAAGTTGGCCGTGCCTTCCAGCAGATGCAGGGAACCGCCCTGGGATTCGATGGAAATATTGCTCTGGGACGTCACGGCGGTCTGCCCGCCACTGAACGCACCGGGCTGGCTGACGGTGTTGGTGGTGTCGATAATCACCGACAGATTGCCGTGGGCCACGGCCGCGCGGTACAGCTTCACCGAGCTATTGATCACGATGGAGCCGGTGCGCGAATCGAGGATGACTTTTGGCCGCGCCTGGATCGGCAGCACTTCGATGCTTTCGATGCGTGCCATGAAGTTGGTGCGCTCGTTGGGCGACACCGGCCCCTGGATCTCGATCAGCCCGCCGTCGACGGCCGAGGCCACGGTGCGGCGCATGTCCAGGTTGATCGCGTAGACCACGCGTTGCGCGGTGGCGGAATCCGGCTCATGCAGGGACAGGCCGAGCAGGCCGTGCTCGTTGTTCAGGTTCAGCGCCACCGCGCGTTCGATGATTGCGCCACGGGGGATGCGCCCGCCTGCCAACTGGTTGACCGTCACGCTGCTGCCGTTGGCCGACGCGCCGGCGCCGCCCACCAGCAGGCTGCCTTGGGCCACGGCGTAGACTTCGCCGTCCGCGCCTTTCATTGGCGTCATCAATAACGTGCCGCCGCGCAGGCTTTTCGCGTTGCCGATGGACGACACCACCACGTCGATCTGCTGGCCGGGGCGCGACAGCGCGGGCAGGTTGGCGGTGACGATCACGGCGGCAATGTTGCGCATTTGCATGTTCGCCCCGGCGGGCAGGGTCACGCCCAGCTGCGAGAGCATGTTGGTCAGGCCCTGTTCGGTGAATGGGCTTTGGGTGGTCTGGTCGCCGCTGCCGTCCAGGCCGACTACCAGGCCGTAGCCCACCAGGCTGTTGGGGCGGATGCCGGCAAAGTCGGCGATGTCGCGGATCTGCTCGGCGTGCGCCGTTGCGCACAGCCACAACGGGCAGCTCAGCAGCAGGATTCTGACGGCTCTCAGGAACATGGCAGGGTCACTCAAAAAGGTGAAACGTTCAGCAGGATGCGGTGCAGCCAGCCCATGCGCTGCGCTTCGTTGATATAGCCATCGCCCACGTACTCGATGCGCGCCTGGGACACCTGGGTCGAGGACACGGTGTTCTCGCCGGTGATGCTGCGCGGGTTGACCAGGCCGGAGAAACGGATGAACTCGGTGCCCTGGTTGATCGCGATCTGTTTGTCGCCGCGCACCCGCAGGTGCCCGTTGGGCATCACTTGCATCACCGTCACCGAGATGGTGCCGGTGAACGAGTTGTTCGCCTGGGAGCCGCCGGCGCCGATAAAGTCGTGGGTGGTGGAGGCGTCCATGCCAAACGAGCCGACCTGGGAGGCGCGGGCCGAGGTGGTGGCGAACTTCAGCCCCATGGAGCCGGCGCGGCTGGCGTTGGATGAAGAGTTCTTGCTGGCGCTGACCTGTTCTTCCAGTTGGATGGTCAGCGTGTCGCCGACCCGGCGGGGGCGGCGGTCTTCGAACAGCGGCTGCGAGCCGAGGCTGCCTTGGTAGATCGAGCCGTTGGCCTGGCGCAACGGGTAGACCGGCGCCGGCAGGTCTTCTTCGGGCACCACCGGTTTGTGCGGCAGTTGATCGCAACCGGCGAGGGCCAGCACGCAGGCGAGTAGATACTTGTGAGCCATGGTGGGGATCTCGCTCAGAGCTGGGTCAGACGCTGGAGCATCTCGTCCGAGCTTTCGACGGCCTTGCTGTTGATTTCGTAGGCGCGCTGGGTCTGGATCATGCCGACCATTTCTTCCACCACGTTGACGTTGGAGGTCTCGACATAGCCCTGGGACAAGGTGCCGCCGCCGTTCAGGCCCGGGGTGGTTTCGGTGGGCGAACCGGAGGCGTCGGTTTCCAGGTAGAGGTTCTGGCCGATGCTTTGCAGGCCGGCCGGGTTGATGAACAACGCCAGGTTGAGCTGGCCGACCTGGGTCGAGGTGGACGCACTTGGCGTGGTCACCGAAACGATGCCGTCGGTGCTGATGGTGATCGCGGTGGCGTTGGCCGGGATGGTCACGCCGGCCGAGAGTTTGTAGCCGTTGGAGGTGACCATCTCGCCGTTGGAATCGAGCTGGAAGCTGCCATCGCGGGTGTAGCCGGTGCTGCCATCGGGCATGTCCACTTGGAAAAAGCCCAGGCCGTTGATGGCCAAGTCCTTGGAGCTGCTGGTCTGTTCCAGGTTGCCCTGGGTGTGCAGGCGTTCGGTGGCGACTTCGCGCACGCCGGTGCCGACCTGCAAGCCGGAGGGCAGGCGCGTGTCGGTGCTGCTTTGCGCGCCGGGCTGGCGCACGTTCTGGTACACCAGGTCTTCGAACACCGCGCGCGAGCGCTTGAAGCCGTTGGTGCTGACGTTCGCCAGGTTGTTGGCGATCACGTCCATTTGCCCTTGTTGGGCTTCGAGGCCGGTCTTGGCCGTCCACAGTGAGCGGATCATCGTTTGGTTCCTTGTCGGTGCAACGGTGCGCTCAGCTCAGGGACAGCAGGCTGTTGGCGCTCTTGGCGTTTTCGTCGGCGGTGCTGATGGCTTTCATCTGCATGTCGTAGCGGCGCGAGTTGTCGATCATCGCGACCATGGCGCTGGTGGGGCTGACGTTGCTGCCTTCCAGGGCGCCGGGGGCGACGCGCAGGGTGTCGTCGGCGGGCAACGGTTGCGCGTTGGCGGTGCGGAACAGCCCGTCGGTGCCGGGCTGCAAGGTGCCGGGCAAGGCCGAGACCAGCTTCAACTTACCCACCGGGCTTAAGCCGCGCGGGCTCATGCCCAGTTCACGCACGCTGATGGTGCCGTCGCTGCCAAGGGTGACTTCGCTGCCCAGGGGCACGGTGACCGGGCCGCCGTCGCCGATCACCGGGCGGCCGCCCACGCTCATGGCGCCGGTGCCGTCCACCTGCAAATCGCCGCGCCGGGTGTAGGCCTCGCTGCCGTCGCCGGCCTGCACCGCGAGCATCACGTTTTCGCCGAGGGCCACGTCCAGTGCGCGGTCGGTGTGCACCACCGGGCCTTGGCTCCAATCGACACCGATGCCGTTGGCCGCCACCGAAACGCGGGTCGGCAGGCCTTCGCCGGCAACGGGTGAAGACTGCATCTCCACCAATTGCGCACGAAACCCCGGCGTGACGATATTGGCCAGGTTGTTGGCGACCACGGCTTGTTGTTCGAGGGCCTGGTTGGCGCCGCTCATGGCGGTGAAAAGCATGCGGTCCATAGGGTCAGGAACCGATGTTCACGGCTTGCTGCAAGACTTCGCTTTGCGCCGTCACCGACTTGGCGTTGGCCTGGAAGTTGCGCTGGGCAATGATCAGGTTCACCAGCTCGGCGGTCAGGTCGACGTTGGAGTCTTCGGTGGTGCCGCTGAGGATCGAGCCCAACGAGCCGCTGCCGGCCACGCCGAGCAGGGCCTGGCCGGACGAGGACGTGGCCAGCCAGGTGTTGTCGCCATTGGCTTTCAGGCCGTTTTCATTGCTGAAGGTGGCGAGCTGGATCTGGTCGATGTTCTTGGTCTGGTCGTTGGAGTAGGTGGCGACCACGGTACCGGTTTCGTCGATGCTGAAACTCACCAGGCTGCCGGAGGTGTAGCCGTTCTGCGAGATGTCGGACACGGCCGAGTCATTGCCGAACTGGGTGGTGCCGGTGAGGTCGAGGGTGATCGACAGCTCGGCCGCGCCGTTGGCCGGGTCGTAGGTGTAGGTGCCGGTTTCGCCGCTGGTAATCAGGCCGCTGGCGCTGAAGCCGACGGTCTGGGTCTGGGTGAGCAGGTTGCCGTCGATGGCGGTGTGCACTTCCCAGGTGTTGTCGGCGGTCTTGCTGAAATACAGGGTGCTGGTGTGGCTGATACCGAGGGAATCGTAGAGCGTGGCGCTGGTGGAATAGGAGTAGGTGGACGAATCGGTCTGGTCGAAGGTAGCGGTGAGGGTGTCTGCGCTGGCGTCCAGGTTCAGCTCGGCGTCCAGCTCGGTGCTGGCGCTGGCTTGCAGGCCGGTGGTGGGGATCTGGATCACGCCGTTGACGCCGAGCAGTTGGTCGCCGGCGGCGTTTTCCAGGTAGCCCTCGGCCGTCAGGGTCAGCTGGCCGTTGCGCGAGTACACGGTTTGCGTGCCGTCGGTGAAGGTGAAGAAACCGTCGCCGTTGATCGCCAGGTCCAGGGAGTTGTCGGTGGTGGTCAGGCTGCCGGATTCGAAGTTCTGCACCACGCCGGAAACCTGGGTGCCCAGGCCCACGTCCGCGCCGGAATACACATCGGCGAACTGCGTGGTGGAGCTTTTGAAGCCCACGGTCTGGGAGTTGGAAATGTTGTTGCTGACCACGTTGAGGTCGGTGGACGCCGCCGACAAGCCACTGAGCGCTTGGGAAAAAGCCATGGTGTTGCTCCTTTATATAAGTGGGCGAGTCAGAGGACGAGGCTGATGTCGCTGAGGGCGACGTTGTCGTTGACGCCGCCCAGGTCCAGGGCGACCTGGTTGCTGCTGTCGGTGGTGACGCCGGTGACCAGGGCGTATTTCAGTGCCGTGCTGGTGACGGCGACGTCGCTGGCGGTGGCGCTGATGGCGAAGGTGTAGGCGCCGTCGGCGGCGGTGCTGCCGTCATCGTTCAGGCCATCCCATGACAGCGCTTGGGTGCCGGCACTCATGCTGCCTTCATCAATGGTGCGCACCACGGTGCCGGTGCTGTCCTTGATGGTGACGGTGACGTCATCGGCGGCGCTGTCGAGGGTCACGCCAAACGTGGTGGCCACGCCGTCGCCGACCTGGATAGTGTTGCCGTCGATCAATACGCCGTTGCCCACCAGCGCCGAGGCTTGCAGGGTTTCGGCGGCGCTGATCTGGCTGGAGATGCCTTCCAGCGTCGAGGTGACGTTCTCGATGCTGCTGATGGTGCTGATCTGCGCGAGCTGGGTGACCATCTCGCTGTTGTCCATCGGGTCGGTGGGGTCCTGGTTTTGCAGTTGGGTGGTGAGCAGGGTGAGGAACTGGTCCTGCAAATCATCCGCCGCCGAGGTGGTGCTGTCGGCGGTGCTGCTGGTGCTGTTCATGCTCGACAGCACCGAGCTGGCAATCGTACTGGTCATGGTTTACGCCTCACCTAGGGTCAAAGTTTTCAGCATCATTTCCTTGCTGGTGGACATGACTTCGACGTTGGCCTGGTAAGAGCGCGAGGCGGAGATCATGTTGACCATTTCGCCCACGGGCTCGACGTTGGGCATGGTCACGTAGCCGGATACGTCGGCGAGCGGGTCGCCGGGGCGGTATTCCTGGCGCATCGGCGAGCCGTCCTCTACCACCTGGCTGACGCGCACGCCGCCGATGTTGCTGCCCGCCTGGTATTGGGATTCGAAGACCACTTGGCGTGCGCGGTAGGCGGCGTTGTCCGGGCCGCTGGTGGTGTCGGCGTTGGCCAGGTTGCTGGCGGTTACGTTCATGCGCTGGGACTGGGCGCTGAGCGCGGAGCCGGCGATATCGAAAATGCTGAACATCGACATGGTGCTTTCCCTGGATTATTCGGACTGCATGGCGGTCTTGAGCGACTGCAAGCGGCTGGTCAGGAACGTGAGGCTGGCCTGGTAGCGCACGGCGTTGTCGGTGAACTGCGCGCGTTCGCGGTCCATGTCCACGGTGTTGCCGTCCAGGCTGGGTTGGTCGGGCACGCGGTAGAGCAAGTCGCGGCTGGACAGGCTTGTGGACGAGGCTTGCAGGTGGCGGTCCGACGTGGTGGCCAGGGCCATGCCGCTGCCCATGTGCGGTTTTTGCAGAGAACTGGCCAGTTCGGTGGAGAAGTCGAAGTCCCGCGCGCGGAAGTTCGGTGTGTCGGCGTTGGCGATGTTATTGGCCAATACCTGCTGTCGCTCAGCCCGCAAACTCATTGCGTCCTGCTGAAAGCGCAGCTCGTTGTCGAGCTTGTCGATCATGGTTGCGGACCTGTGCATCAAATAAATGAACGGCTCGCAGGTTAGTCCCAAGGCTGCCTGGGCAAAGGCCGAAACAGGCGGCTATTTGGGGGCTAATTCCGGCCTTGCCCCGTGGGCCGGGCGACTAGAATTCGGCGCTTGGAAGCGCGGAGGGCGGGGTTGATGAGGTGGCGATCAGGCGGTTTGGTGTGTTTGCTGTGTAGCGCCCTGGCCCAGGCGGATGGGCTGGAGGACAGGGTGCGCGCGGTGATCGCGCAACGCTTGCCACCGCGTGCGCAGTTGCTGGCAGTGGATCTCGGCCAGCCGGCTACGCGTATCGTGGACTGTGCACAGCCGCGCCCGTATCTGGTCCACCCCGAGCAGAACGCATTCGGCCGGGTGGCGATGGGCGTGCGCTGTGGCAGTGAGGTGGCGGGTTACCTGCAAGTCAGTGTTCGGGTGGTGGGCGACTATATAGTTGCGCGCCAGCGCATCACGGCGGGGGAGGCGATCAAGGCACCGATGCTGGAAACCAGGCGCGGCCCGTTGGAGCGCTTGCCCAAGGGCGTGCTGTTCGATACCGCGCAGATCATCGGGCGCCAGGCCAGCCGCAACCTCAGTCGCAATGTGGTGCTGACCCAGAACAGTGTGCGCGAGCGTTGGCTGGTGGAGCGCAACCAGCAGGTGACGTTGCAGGCCGAGGGCGCGGGTTTCACCATCAGCCGCGAGGGCAAGGCGCTGGACAATGGCAGCCTGGGCAGCACCGTGCGGGTCTTGGGCAGCGACGGCAAAATGCTCAGCGCCCAAGTGGTGGGCCAGAACGCGTTGCGGCTGCGCTACTGAGTTATTTCGATCAACGGGCAAAGTTTGCCTTTGCGATTGCCGATAGTTGACCCAACCCCACAGCAGATGAAGCTTCTAACGTGAAAATCATAAGTGCGAACCTGACCAACCCCCCGGCGCCCGTCGACAGCCAAGCGCCCGGCAGCCAGCGCATCGAGTTGCTGGCGCTGGAAGCCACCGTCGATGACGGCGTGCAGGTTTCCAGCAGCAGTGCCGAGACGCGCGTCGAGAGTTCGGCGGATGTGGACATGGATAAAGTCGCCGCGGTGCGCCAGGCGATTGCCGGCGGTACGTACCAGGTCAGCGCCGATTCGATCTTCGACGGCCTCGCCGCCAGCGTGGGTGAAACCGTCGAATGAGCGCGCATTGATGAGGTGCAGGTGCCTATGAGCCTGGGCAAACATCTGCAAGTGCAGCAGCAGGCGATTGAGCAGTTGGTGCAGTTGCTGGAGCAGGAACGGTTGGCGTTGGCCCAGGCCAAGGTCGAGGGTGAACGCTTGCAGGAGCTGACGGCGAGCAAGCAGGCGGCGTTGCTCAAGCTGGAGCAGCTGGAAGCGATCCGCAGTGGCGCGCAATTGAAGCTCGGTTATGGCAGCGGTCGCCAGGGTGCATTCAAGGCAGCCGAAGATGCCGATTGCCTGGCGGCGTGGCGACAGGTGCAGGCGTTGGCGCAGCGGGCGCGGCAGCTCAACCTGGCCAATGGTGGGGCGATCCGCCAGCGCATGGCCTGTAATCAGAAGATTGTCGGGTTTTTGAGCAGCCTGGGGGGTGACCGGTTGTATGGGCCGGATGGGCGCACGCAGCGGGACAGCCCTTGAGTCGGGCTGCTGGTAACTTTTCCCCGTTGTGGTGGTTATCTTTTCTTATTACCATTGGGAACAATTCTTATTCGTAGGGCTGCCCATGCCCCCGCTTCCCGAGTCCTCTCCCTTCACCGTTGGCAGCCTGTATTCGGCGCACCATGGCTGGATTCAACGCTGGCTGGCGCGAAAACTCGGCAATGTCAGTGACGCCGCCGAACTGGCCCACGATGTGTTCGTGCGCTTGCTGACTCATCCGCGCGAGTTCGGCAGTGACGGGCATGCGCGGGCGTACTTGAGCACGCTGTCGCGTAACGTCTGTGTGGATTTTTTCCGCCGCAAGCAGGTGGAGCAGGCGTGGCTGGAGGTGTTGGCGAGCCGGCCGGAACACTGTGCGCCGTCGGAAGAACACCGGGCGCTGGTGCTGGAAGCGCTGGTGCATTTGCAGGCGATGCTGGATCGCTTGCCGGTGAAGGTGTCCGAGGCGTTCTGCCTGGCGCAGATCGATGGCTTGAGTTACCGCGAGATCGCGCTGCGTATTGGCGTGAGCGAGCGCACGGTGACCAAGTACATCGGGCAGGCGATGTTCCAGTGCATGGTGCTGGAAGCCGAACTGGACGGCGCCTTGTCGTGAGCACGCCTTCTGCTGGCCTGGACTATGCCGCGTTGCAACAAGCCGCTGACTGGTTTGCGCGCCTGAGTGCCGAGCCGGAGGCGCGGCATTTGCATGACGCGTGGCGCCAGTGGCATGGGCGCAACGAGGTCAACCGGTTGGCCTGGAGTTATGTCGCGCGGGTGAGCCAGCGGTTTGCGCCGTTGCAGGAGGATGTGCCGGGGGCGAACCAGACGCTGGCACACCTGCGCGGTTCGCAGCGCTCGCGGCGGCAGGTGTTGCGTGGGTTGTCGATTGTCATGGGCAGCGCGCTGCTGGGCTGGGGGAGCTGGCAGCAACGGGGCGCCTGGACCCGTGATTTCCACACCGGTGTTGTGCCGCTGGGCGAACAGGTGCTGGCCGACGGTACGCGGATCTGGCTCAACAGCGGCACGGCGCTGGACGTCAACTTCAGTGCCGCGCAGCGCGAGTTGAAGCTCTACAGCGGTGAGATCCTGATCCATACCGGCAGCGACAGTCGCCCGTTTGTGGTGGAGACCGCGCAAGGTCGCCTGCGGCCTTTGGGCACGCGGTTCAGCGTGCGCGAACACGATGGCCGCACGCAGCTCAATGTGTACGAAGGCCGTGTGCAAGCGGCCTGTGGCGATAGCGACCAGACGCGCATCGTGCCAGCGGGGCAGGGCGTGGGCTTTGACCGCCACAGCCTGTCGGCGCTGCATCCTGCGCAACCCGGGCGCGAGGCGTGGGCGAAGGGGCTGTTGATGGCCAACGATATGCGCCTGGCGGACTTTGTCGGTGAACTGGCCAGCTATCGCCATGGGCATTTGGGGGTTGATCTGCAGGTGGCCAACCTTCGGGTGATGGGCACGTACCCCTTGCAAGACACCGATCAGGCGCTGGCCATGCTTGCGCAGGTGTTGCCGGTGCGCATCGAGCGGCGGTTTGCCTGGTGGGTCAACGTGGTACCGCGCTGATTTTTTCGTTTGTGCTTCCGGTTTTGCGTTCTCATTCGAATTAGAGAAGGACAACGGCTTGATGCCTCCTTCGACCGGAACTGTTTTATGCCTTTATTCCTGCGTAACTCTCCCCAGCCTCTGGCCCTGGCGATTGCTTTGGCCTTGGCCGTGCCCATCAGTCTGAGCCTTGTGCCATTGGCGGCTGCCGCTGAACAGGCGGTGCAGCGCTTCGACCTGCCCGCCGGCGCCTTGGCCGATCAGCTCAATCAGCTCGCCGCCCAAAGCGGCGTTTATCTGGCGGGCAATGCGGCACTCACCGCCGGCAAGACTGGCCCGGCGCTGCATGGCAGCTACTCGGTGGACCAGGCGTTGCAGGTGCTGCTGGCGGGCAGCGAGCTGACGGTGGTGCAGACCGGCGAGGGGCGTTATCAAGTGCAGCCGGGGGCGGGCGGTGCCGTGCAATTGGGCGCGATCTCGATTTCCGGCATGGCGCCGGGTTCGACCACTGAGGGCACTGGCCTTTACACCACCTATTCGTCGAGCAGTTCGACGCGGCTGAACCTGACGCAGAAAGAAACGCCGCAATCGGTCACGGTTATCACTCGCCAACGTCTTGATGACCAGCGGCTGACCAACCTCACTGAGGTGCTGGAGGCCACGCCGGGGATTACGGTGCTGCGGGTGGGCGTCGGCGCGGAGAACGATACGTACTGGTCCCGTGGTTTCCAGATCAACAACTTTGAGATCGACGGGGTGCCGACGTCGGCACGCCTGGATAACACCACGCAGAACACGGCGATGTACGACCGTGTGGAAGTGGTGCGCGGTGCCACGGGGTTGATTAGCGGGTCGGGCACGCCGTCGGCGACCATCAACCTGATCCGCAAGCGCCCGACGGCCGAGGCGCAGGCCAGTATCACGGGGGAGGCGGGCAGTTGGGATCGTTATGGCACGGGGTTCGATGTGTCCGGGCCCCTGACCGACAGCGGCAATATCCGTGGGCGCCTGGTGGTGGACTATAAGAAGCAGAACTCG
Source organism: Pseudomonas sp. 18.1.10 (assembly GCF_024655625.1). NCBI lineage: Bacteria > Pseudomonadati > Pseudomonadota > Gammaproteobacteria > Pseudomonadales > Pseudomonadaceae > Pseudomonas > Pseudomonas sp. 18.1.10. The sequence goes on along the minus strand of NZ_JANLGL010000050.1, from coordinate 5,774 downwards.
TGGGTGGATCGCGTCAACACCGATTCGCAGATGGTCTACGGGATTTCCGAGTTCGACCTGAGCGATGCGACGATGCTGACGGTGGGTTTCAGCTATATCAACAATCAGGTGAATGACCCGTTGCGCACCGGTTTCCCGATGTTCTACAGCAACGGCAACCGCACCACCTTCAGCCGCTCGGCCAACAGCGCGCCGGATTGGGCGTATAACGATCGCAAGCAGACCAATGTGTTCAGCTCTATTGAGCATCAGTTCGATAACGGTTGGAGCGGCAAGGTTGAGGTCAGCCATACGCAGAACCAGTTCGATGAGCTGATTAACTATATGAATGGCAGCATCGACCAGGAGACGGGGGCGGGTGCTTATCTCTATCCCAATCGCTGGTCGGGCACGCCGCGCCAGAACAACCTCGATGCGTATCTCACCGGGCCGTTCAGCCTGTTTGGGCGTGAGCATGAGTTGATCGCTGGCGTGACCATGTCGCGTTACCACGAAAACACGCCAAGCCATGGCGGCTGGTTTGGCAGTTGGACCGGTTACGACGGCACCGTGCCGAACATCTTCAATTGGAGCGGCAGCGGCGCGAATGTGCCGAACACCACGCCTGTGGGCAAGACCCATATAGAAGAGAACCAGTATGCGGCGTACCTGACGTCGCGTTTGCATGTCACCGACAACACGGCGGTGATTCTTGGCAGCCGCGTGACTGACTGGAAGCGCAGTAATGAAGTGGTGACCTACGCTGACCCGAGCCAGAACACGCAGAGCAAGGAAACCCGCAACGGTGTGTTCCTGCCGTATGCCGGTATCGTGTATGACTTGAACAGTACCTGGTCGCTGTATGCCAGCTATACCAAGATCTTCAACCCCCAGGCCTACGGTATTCATGACGCGAGCTATAAGGCGTTGGACCCGCAGGAAGGCACGGGTTATGAGGTCGGGGTCAAGGGCAGCTTCAACGACGACAGACTCAACGCGAGCCTGGCGCTGTTCAAGATCGACCAGGACAACCTGCCGGTGTTTGTCGGTGACCCGGACATCTACCGTGCGGAGCAGGGGACTACTACCAAGGGTGTGGAGTTGGAGTTCAACGGTGAGCTGAGCGACGGCTGGCAAGCGTCTGCCGGTTACGCCTACAGCGTCAGTACCAACGCAGATGACCAGCGCATTGTTACCACCAGCCCGCGTCACAGCCTCAAGACCTTTACCACTTACCGCCTGCCGGGCGTGTTGGACAAGGTGACGGTGGGCGGCGGGGTGAACTGGCAGAGCAAGACCGGGATGGATTTGCATACGTTCGAGCAGGGCAGCTATGCGCTGACCAACCTGATGGCGCGGTATGACATCAGCCGCAATCTGAGCGCGACGTTGAATGTGAACAACGTGTTTGATCGCAGTTATTACGCTTATGCGGACAGTTGGAGCGTGTACGGTGCGCCGCGTAATGTGATGACCAGCTTCAAATATACGTTCTGACTTGCCAATTGCGGGGGGCGATGCATCAAAGTTACACTTGCTAATCATTCTTATTAGAAAGCAAGGCACGCTCTCCATGAAGGTTCCGCCTGGTGCTCCTGTTCTCAGTTCCAGCCTGGAGGCGCTCTACCGCTCACACCATGGCTGGATGCAGCAGTGGCTCCAACGCAAGCTGGGCAATGCCAGCGATGCGGCGGAGCTGGCGCATGACGTGTTCGTGCGCTTGTTGGCCACGCCGCGCACGTTCAACGATGACGAGCATGCGCGCGCTTATCTTGGGCGCATGTCGCGGCATATGTGTGTGGACTTCTGGCGCCGTCGGCGCATCGAGCAAGCGTACCTGGACGTACTGGCGGCGCAGCCTGAGCATCAGGTGCCGTCGCTGGAGTATCAGGCGATCATCCTGGAAACCCTTGGGCAGTTGCAGGCCATGCTGGAGCGGATGCCCAAGCGGGTGGCCGAGACATTCCTGCTGGTGCAGTTGCAAGGTCTGACGCAGCGTGAAACGGCGCAGCGGCTGGGGGTGAGCGAGCGCAGTGTGAACAGTTATCTGGCGCAGGCGATGTATCAATGCCTGCTGTTGGAAGTCGAGCTGGCTGGAGCGCTGATATGAACCCGGCCGCGCCCGATCATCGTGTGCTGCAAGCGGCGGCCAGCTGGTTTGCGCGCTTGCATGCACAGCCGGATGACCCCAGCGCCCACGGCCAGTGGCGGGCATGGCTGGCGGAGGATGCTCAGCATCGGCTGGCGTGGCAGTACGTCGAGGGCATCAACCAGCGTTTTGGCAACCTCAGCGGTAGTGCCGATCAGGCGCATCAGGTGTTGACGACGTTGCGCCGTGATCGCGTTTCACGCCGAACCTTGCTCGGCAGTCTGTGTGTGGCGGGCATGGGTGGGCTGTTGGCGTCGGCGGGTTGGCGACAGGGCTGGCTGGACTCGCCGCGTGCTCTGTTTGCGACCTATCGCACCGGGTTGGGTGAAGTGCGGCCGATCCGCCTGGCCGACGGCAGCCAGCTGTGGCTCAACGGCGCGACGGCGCTCGATGTGCACTTCGATGAGGGCGTGCGGCAGTTGCGGTTGTATCGCGGTGAAATGCTCATCGAGACCGGTACCGATGTGCGCCCTTTGCAGGTAGTGACGCGGGCCGGGCGCATGCAACCGCTGGGCACCGTGTTTGGTGTGCGGGCCGAGGGCGTGCAGACCACGTTGAGTGTATTTGGTGGCGCGGTGCAGGCTACTTGCGCAGACAGCGGCCTGCAGGTGCGGGTCGCGGCGGGCCAGGCAATGGTGTTCGATGCCCAGGCCGGTGGCGCGTTGGTGCCAGCGCAAGCTCGGCGTCAGGATTGGCGTCGCGGCGTGCTGGTGGCTGAGGACCTGCCGCTGGGCGAAGTGGTGCAGACACTTGGGGATTACCGTCAAGGTCATCTCGGTATCGATCCGGCGCTCGCCGGTTTGCGCGTGGTGGGGACCTATCCGTTGCTCGACAGTGACCGCGCGCTGGCGATGCTGGAGCGGGCGCTGCCGATTCGGGTGGTGCGTACGTTGCCTTGGTGGGTGTCGGTCGAGGCGCGTTGAAAATAATCCGAAAAACTTTTTCCGGTTTTGCGCGGCTCGCTCGCTTGGTTGGATGACGCTCCTCCATTCGACTTGCGAAAGGATTCATTCATGCTGTCTCGCACTACCGTTTTCTCACGCCGCCATCCCCTGGCTCTGGCTGTGGTCATGGCTTTGGCCGTTGATGTCGTTTCTGCCCAGGCCGACAGCCCGGGCGCTGCTGCCCAATTGCAAACCTTGGAAATCCCGGCAGGCCCGCTTGCTCGTCAGTTGAACCTGCTGGCAAGCCAGGCGGGGATTCTGATCGGGGGGGATGCCACGCTCACAGCCAATAAGCAGAGTCAGGCGGTGCACGCTTCAAGCGTCGAGCAGGCGCTGGCGCAGATGTTGGCGGGCACTGGCGTACAGGCGGTGCGCACCGGGGAGGGTGAGTTTCAACTGATCGTGCAACCGGCAACGGGTTTGACACTGGGGGCCACCACTATCACCGGCCAGGGCTTGGGGGCGGTGACGGAGGGCAGCGGGTCGTATGCGACCGGGCGCTCGTCCACCGCCACCAAGCTGGCGATGTCACTGCGTGAAACGCCGCAGTCGGTGACGGTCGTTACCCGTCAGCGCATGGATGACCAGAGCATGAAGAACCTCGACGACGTGATGCAGAGCGCCACGGGCATCATGGTGGTCAAGAATGGTGGCGAGCGTTCCTTGTACCAGGCGCGTGGGCAGTTGGTGGACAACCTGCAGATCGATGGCGTGCCGACCAATATCAGCAATGCGTATTCGATGGATGCGATTTCCAAGCCTACCACCGACATTTATGACCGGGTCGAGATTGTGCGCGGCGCCACGGGCTTGATGGAGGGGGCGGGGACGCCGTCGGCGTCGATCAACTTGATCCGCAAGCGTCCAACGGCCGAGCCACAGGCGCTGATTGAAACGTCGGTGGGTTCTTGGGACGACTATAAGACGATGGTGGATCTGTCCTCGCCCCTGAATGAAGAAGGCACGTTGCGTGGGCGATCAGTGATTTCCTATAACAATGCCAACAGCTACCTGGATACCGCCCAGAAAGAGAACCAGCTGTTCTATGGCATCCTCGAAGCCGATGTGAGTGAGTCGACGCTGGTGACCCTCGGTTACAGCTATCAGAAGGAGCGCAATTCGGGGTACGACTGGTCTGGCTTGCCGATCCATACCGATGGCACGTTCTATCCGCTGTCACGTTCGACATCGCTGACGGGTGACTGGAATCATCTCGACAAGCGCAACACTACGGTCTTTACCGATATCCAGCACACCTTTGCCAATGATTGGAAAGCGGTGGTGGTGGTGAATCAGATGTGGTCCAAGGCGGATTTTCTGGGTAACTACACCTGGCCTGCTGGCAACACTGACCAGTTCACCCTCAACCCGCGTCATTTCCGTTATGACGATACTCAGACCAGCATCGATGGCTACGCGTCCGGTCCGTTCCAGCTGTTGGGTCGTCAGCATGAGCTGATCATCGGTGGGAACTGGCGCAAGGATGACTTCGATTACCACGGCGGTCGGGATGCGACTTACCGCTATGTGGTGGATATGAACGATGTGGGGGCCTTTGATCCGCCTGCGCCGACGGCGCTGAATGTCAACCAGTGGAAATACAACCGTACGCAGGAACAGAAGGGTGTCTATATAGCAGGGCGCTTCAGCCTGACCGATTCTACAAAGCTGATCCTTGGGAGCCGTTTGAGTTGGGTCAGCTACGACAGCCTGGATAGGGTGAGCCGGCCAGTAACAAACCACTACTCCAAGAGCGGTGAAGTCACTCCTTACGCGGGCCTGGTCCAGGACCTGACCGAAAACCTGACGGCTTACGCCAGCTATACCGAGATTTTCAAGCCGCAGAGCAACCAGGACATCACGGGCTCGGTGCTTGAACCCATGACTGGCAGCAACTATGAGCTTGGGCTCAAGGGCGAGTTCTTCGACAAGCGTCTGCTGGGTTCGATTGCGCTTTACCAGTCCGATCAGACTGGGCGTCCTGAGTTGGTGGCCTGCGAGCGCGACTGGTCCTGCTACCGTGCTTCCGACAAGGTGCGCAATCGCGGTTTCGAGTTGGAGGTCAATGGGGAGGTGACGTCGGACTGGAACCTCTCGGCGGGTTACACCTACAACCAGTCCAAATATGTCGGGGGTGAGCAGAAGGGCGATGATTTCAACAGCGCTGCGCCGCGTCATCTATTCAAGCTGGCTACCGACTACCGCCTGCAGGGTGCGCTCAACCACATGCGGGTTGGCGGCAGCTTCTATGCACAGAGCACGATGGTGCAGAGGGAGTATGGCAAGGCGTACAAGATCCAGCAGGATGCATACCACTTGACCAACCTGCATGCGGTCTATGAGATCAATAAGAACCTGGAGCTGCAGTACAACCTGGACAACGTATTCGACAAGAAGTACTACCAGACACTGGGCAACCCCAATTACTGGAACTTCTATGGTGAGCCGCGCAATTTCAACATGACGCTGCGCGCGAAGTTCTGAGGGCGCTGAAGGCTGCCGATGCGGGCGAATGGCAGTCGCCTCAAGAATGTGAAGAAAAGGGTTGACGGCGAATTGTAACTGTCTATAATTCGCCCCACTTCCGGCGCAGTCGAAACGGAAAACTCCTTGGTAAACAATGAGTTATGTAGGTTTCGACAGCAGGTTGCTTCAGTTCATCGAAGCGCGAAGGAAGTTGAAAAAGAGGTGTTGACAGCAGC
>NZ_JANLGL010000004.1:0-72523 GCF_024655625.1 Pseudomonas sp. 18.1.10 | reverse complement strand
CAGCTACACAGACTTGGCTGACCCACCGCTATCGCAGGCAAGCCAGCTCCCACCTTTGATCTCCTGTGTTGTAAAAACCATATCTGGCGCTGAATCGCATCAGTAACACGGGTAACACCCCCGTCGTAACAATGCGGTAACACATCCAATTGACTTCCCGTGCCCTCCTCACGACTATAGGCGTCCCGCTGCCGCCAACCCGGCGCTAAAGGGCGCAATCCAGGCCTTATAAGCACTGCTCTCAAGACAGTGCGCCTGTATAAACGAAGACTCACGCGCGTTACTCGCTGTTTCCAAGCGCCTGAACGAGGACCCTTTTCATGCCAGACATTACCCTGACCACCTTGCAGAGCCTCAAGCTCAAAGGTGAAAAAATCACCATGCTGACCTGCTACGATGCCACCTTCGCCCACGCCAGCTGCCAGGCCGGGGTGGAAGTGTTACTGGTGGGCGACTCCCTGGGCATGGTTCTTCAAGGGAATGACAGCACCTTGCCTGTTACCACCGATGAACTTGCCTACCACACTGCCAGCGTCAAGCGCGGCAACGCTGGCGCCTTCATCATCGCCGACCTGCCGTTCATGGCGTACGCCACCCTCGAACAGACCTTCCAGAACGCGGGCAAGCTGATGCAGGCCGGCGCGCACATGATTAAGGTCGAAGGCGCCCTGTGGCTCGCCGAGTCGGTGCGCCTGCTCGCTGAACGCGGTGTACCGGTGTGCGTGCACATGGGCCTGACGCCGCAGTCGGTGAATGTCCTTGGTGGCTATAAGGTTCAAGGCCGCAATGAAGCGCAGGCGCGGCAGATGCGTGCCGATGCCATCGCGTTGGAACAAGCGGGCGCGGCGATGATCCTGCTGGAGTGCGTGCCGAGCGAGCTGGCTGCCGAGATCACCCAGGCCGTTAAAGTGCCGGTGATCGGCATTGGCGCCGGCTCCGCCACAGACGGCCAGGTGTTGGTGGTCCACGACATGCTCGGCCTGTCGATTTCCGGCCGCGTGCCGAAGTTCGTGAAGAACTTCATGGCCGGCCAGGACAGCATCCACGCCGCCCTCAGCGCCTACGTCAGCGAAGTCAAAGGCGTGACCTTCCCGGGCGCCGAACACGGATTCTCTGCATGAACACGGTAAAAACCCTACGCGAACTGCGGGCCGCTGTGACCCACGCCCGCAACGCCGGCAAACGCATCGGCTTTGTGCCGACCATGGGCAACCTGCACAGCGGCCACGCCACCCTGGTGACCAAGGCCGCGCAGCAAGCGGACTTCGTGGTCGCTAGTATTTTCGTCAACCCGCTGCAGTTCGGCGCCGGCGAAGACCTGGATACCTACCCGCGCACCCTGGCCGCTGACCAGGAAAAACTCCTGCAAGCCGGCTGCAACCTGCTGTTCGCACCCACCGTCGAGGAAATGTACCCCGGCGGCACCACCGGCCAGACCCGCGTCAGCGTGCCGCAACTGTCGGAAGGCCTGTGTGGCGCCAGCCGTCCGGGGCACTTCGAAGGCGTGGCAACCGTGGTGAGCAAGCTGTTCAACATGGTCCAGCCGGACATCGCGGTATTTGGCCAGAAGGACTACCAGCAACTGGCCGTGATCCGCGCCATGGTGCAGGACCTGAACATGCCGATCCAGATCATCGGCGAGCCCACTGTACGCGCCGACGATGGCCTGGCGCTGTCGTCGCGCAACGGTTACCTCAGCGCAGAACAGCGCGCCATCGCGCCGGTGCTGTACCGCAGCCTCGGCCAGATTGCCGCAGCCATCCAGACCGGCGACCACGACTTCGCCAAGCTGCGCGCCGAACAGATCCAGCAGATCGAAGCCGCCGGCCTGCGCATGGACTACCTCGAAGTGCGTCAAGGCGTAAACCTGCGCCCGGCAACCCCTGAAGACCGTGACGTGGTGATCCTCGTCGCGGCTTATCTGGGCACAACCCGCCTCATCGATAACCTGCATCTGAACCTCAACTGACCCTCGTCAGTTGCCCTCCTCGCCGTGCCGGTATAAAAAAGTACCGGCCACAGCGCAGACAAAGCCAAGACAAGTTCACACGCTAGGTTTAATGTAATCGCCCTGCGCTCTTGGTTAGCGCTGTCTGGAACCCGCCGCTTGATGAGAGGCAGGACGTTCCGGGCTTTGAAGTGTCCTAAAGGCAGTCCCCGTAATAAAAGGAAACCCGCAGCGATGGCGTACTACCGCACTCCTCATGACGTTACCGCTCTGCCCGCCTGGCAAGCGCTCAATCAACACCGCCAAGCCATGCAGGATTTCAGCATGCGCGACGCGTTCAATGCCGATCCCCAGCGTTTTTCCCAATTCACCTTGAGCAGCTGCGGACTTTTCCTCGATTACTCGAAAAACCTGATCACCAGCGAAACCCGTGATTTGCTGGTGGCCCTGGCCAAGGAAGTCGACCTCAAGGCCGCGATCAACGCGCTGTACGCGGGCGAGCCGGTCAACTCGTCCGAGGGCCGCCCTGCCCTGCACACCGCGCTGCGCCGCCCGGTGGGTGACAAGCTGTCGGTCAACGGCGTGAACATCATGCCGGACGTGCACAAGGTGCTGAACCAGATCACTGACCTGGTCGGCCGCATCCACGACGGCCTGTGGCGTGGCTACACCGAGAAGCCGATCACCGACGTGGTGAACATCGGCATCGGTGGCTCGTTCCTCGGCCCGGAGCTGGTGTCCGAAGCGTTGCTGTCCTACGCCCACAAAGGCGTGCGCTGCCACTACCTGGCGAATATCGACGGCAGTGAGTTCCACGAACTGACCATGAAGCTGCGCGCCGAGACCACGCTGTTTATCGTCTCGTCGAAATCCTTCAACACCCTCGAAACCCTGAAAAACGCCCAGGCCGCCCGTGCCTGGTACCTGGCCCAGGGTGGCTCGGAAGCCGAGCTGTACCGCCACTTTATCGCCGTATCGAGCAACAACGCGGCGGCCGTGGCGTTCGGTATCCGTGAAGAAAACATCTTCCCGATGTGGGACTGGGTCGGCGGCCGTTACTCGCTGTGGTCGGCCATCGGCTTGCCGATTGCTCTGGCCATCGGCATGTCCAACTTCAAGGAACTGCTGTCCGGTGCCTACACCATGGACCAGCATTTCCAGAACGCCCCGTTCGAACAGAACATGCCGGTGCTGCTCGGCCTGCTGGGCGTGTGGTACGGCAACTTCTGGGGCGCGCAGAGCCACGCGATCCTGCCGTACGACCACTACCTGCGCAACATCACCAAGCACTTGCAACAGTTGGACATGGAATCCAACGGCAAGAGCGTGCGCCAGGACGGCACGCCCGTGTCCACCGATACCGGCCCGGTGATCTGGGGCGGCGTCGGCTGCAACGGCCAGCACGCTTACCACCAGTTGCTGCACCAGGGGACCCAACTGATCCCGGCCGACTTTATCGTGCCGATCGTCAGCTTCAACCCGGTGTCCGACCACCATCAGTGGCTGTACGCCAACTGCCTGTCGCAAAGCCAGGCGCTGATGCTCGGCAAGACCCGCAGCGAAGCCGAAGCCGAGTTGCGCGACAAGGGCATCGCCGAGGAAGAAGTGCAGAAGCTGGCGCCGCACAAGGTGATCCCGGGCAACCGTCCGAGCAACACCCTGGTGGTGGAACGCATCAGTCCGCGTCGCCTGGGCGCACTGGTGGCCATGTACGAGCACAAGGTGTTCGTGCAGAGCGTGATCTGGGGCATCAACGCTTTTGACCAATGGGGCGTGGAGTTGGGCAAAGAGCTGGGCAAGGGCGTCTACAACCGCCTGACCGGCGCCGAAGAAGCCGTGGCGGATGACGCCTCGACCCAAGGCTTGATCAACTATTTCCGCGGTCGTCACCGCGGCTGATCCTGCCCCTCCAGGGCCAACGTCCGTTTGGACGTTGGCCTTGAACCCTCCCCCCGCAGCGTGCATCTTTATGACTTGTGCCTAAAACAAGAATAAGGACCGCTCATGTTCGATATCAGCAACTTCCCCGATGCCGATGCCGTGCGCCGCGCAGCGCAACTCAGCCAAGAGGACTACAGGCGCCTCTATCGCCAATCCATCGAGCAACCCGATACCTTCTGGGCTGAACAGGCCAAGGTTTTTCTCGACTGGATCAGCCCCTGGCACACCGTTCAGCAATCAGACATCCACACCGGCGCCGCCCAGTGGTTCGCCGGCGGCCAACTGAACGTCAGCTACAACTGCATCGACCGTCATCTGGCGCAACGCGCCGAGCAAACGGCCTTCATCTGGGAAGGCGACGATCCGACACAATCCTCCAACATCACCTACCGCCAACTGCATCAAAACGTCAGCCGCCTGGCCAACGTGCTGAAGGGCCGTGGCGTGAAGAAAGGCGACCGGGTGTGCATCTACATGCCGATGATCCCGGAAGCGGCCTACGCCATGCTGGCCTGCACCCGCATTGGCGCGGTGCACTCGGTGGTGTTTGGTGGGTTCTCGCCGGATGCCTTGCGCGACCGCATCCTCGACGCCGACTGCCGCACAGTAATCACCGCCGACGAGGGCGTGCGCGGCAGCAAGCCGGTGGCACTGAAGCAGAATGTCGATAAAGCCCTGGCCAGCTGCCCGAATGTCAGCACCGTACTGGTGGTGGAACGCACCGGCGCGCACGTGAACTGGAGCGAAGGCCGCGACCTCAAGTATCAACAGGCCCTCGACGCCGCCAGCGCCGACTGCCCACCCGAACCGATGGACGCCGAAGACCCGCTGTTCATCCTCTACACCTCCGGCAGCACCGGCAAACCCAAAGGCGTGCTGCACACCACCGGCGGCTATCTGCTGCAAGCGGCGATGACCTTCAAGTACGTGCTCGACTACCGCGACGGCGAAGTGTTCTGGTGCACCGCCGACGTCGGCTGGGTCACCGGCCACAGCTACATCGTGTACGGCCCGCTGGCCAATGGCGCGACGTCGCTGATGTTCGAGGGCGTGCCGAGCTACCCGGACAGCTCGCGTTTCTGGCAGGTGATCGACAAGCATCAGGTCAACATCTTCTACACCGCGCCGACGGCCCTGCGCGCGTTGATGCGTGAAGGCCACGGCCCGCTGGAGAACACGTCCCGCGCCAGCCTGCGTTTGCTCGGCAGCGTGGGCGAACCGATCAACCCCGAAGCCTGGGACTGGTACTTCAATGCCGTCGGCGAGCAGCGCTGCCCGATTGTCGATACCTGGTGGCAGACCGAGACCGGCGGCATCATGCTCAGCCCGCTGGTCAGCGCGCAGCGGATCAAGCCGGGCTGCGCGACCCAGCCGATGTTTGGCGTGCAACCCGTGTTGCTGGATGAACAAGGCAAGGTGCTCAACGGCGCCGGCAGTGGCGTACTTGCGATCAAGGCCAGTTGGCCGGGGCAGATCCGCAGCGTCTACGGCGACCCGCAGCGCATGATCGACACCTATTTCAAACCCTACCCCGGCTACTACTTCACCGGCGACGGTGCACGGCGCGATGAGGACGGCGACTATTGGATCACCGGGCGCATCGACGATGTAATCAACGTGTCCGGCCACCGCATCGGTACGGCCGAAGTGGAGAGCGCCCTGGTCCTGCATGACCTGGTGGCCGAGGCCGCCGTGGTGGGCTACCCCCATGATGTCAAAGGCCAGGGCATCTACGCCTTTGTCACCCCGATGAATGGCGTGACGCCCGACGATGGGCTAAAAAAACACCTGCTGGAGCTGGTCAGCAAGGAAATCGGCAGCTTTGCCAAGCCGGAACTGATCCAATGGGCGCCGGCCTTGCCGAAGACCCGTTCCGGCAAAATCATGCGCAGGATTTTGCGCAAGATCGCCTGCAACGAACTGGACAGCCTCGGTGACACGTCCACCCTGGCCGATCCCAGCGTGGTGGATGGCCTGATCGACAAACGCCTGAACCGATAGGAAAACCTGAGTCGCCATGGAATTTATCCGCAGCCGTATCGAAACCCAGTTGATGAGCCTCACGGGGTTGTCCCTGGGCCAACTGGACCTGGAAAACCCCAAGGGCGACCCAGGCCTGTTCGGTCCCGACTCGGTCAGTTGGCAAGTCCATGGCGACTTCAGCAGCATGTTGATCGGCGGTATCAGCGCCTTGATGCTGCAAGCCTTGCACCCGCTGGCCCTGGCCGGCGTGTGGGATCACTCGAACTTTCGCCAGGACATGCTCGGGCGTTTGCGGCGCACGTCGCAGTTCATTTCCGGCACCACCTTTGGTTCGCGCAAGGACGCCGAATGGTTGATCGAAAAGGTGCGCACCATTCACCTGCAAGTGGTCGGCCATGCACCGGACGGCCGCGCGTATGCGGCCAGCGACCCGGAGTTGCTGACCTGGGTGCATGTGGCGGAGGTCAGCAACTTCCTCGCCGCCCACCTGCGCTACCGCAACCCGCACCTTTCGGGGCGTGACCAGGACCGCTACTACGCCGAAATCGCCTTGGTGGCCGAACAACTCGGCGCGCGGCATGTTCCGCGTTCGCGGCAGGAAGTGGCGGATTACCTGGCACGTATCCGTCCGCAACTGTTGTGCGACGAGCGCAGCCGTGAGGTGTTGCGCCTGCTGCTCGATGCTCCGGCGCCGAGCACCCTGGCCAAGCCGTTTGGCGCGCTGATGATGCAGGCCGGGATCGACCTGCTGCCGGACTGGGCCAGCGCCCTGCTCGACCAGCACCAGAGCCCGCTGCAACGCCAGATGATCCGCGCCGGGGTCAAGCGCAGTGCGCCGTTGCTGCGCTGGGCAATGCGCAATGGTTCGGTGCAACGGGCGCATCGGCGGATGGGGTTGATGTAGGTGCAGCCCCATAACTGTTAAACTCCGCGCCCACATTTACCCCCCATTCCTTAAGCAAGGCGCGCTCCATGTCTCCCTTGAATCAGGCGCTGCGCGCCGCCCTCAATCATCGCCAAGACCTGATCAGCGAGCTGCACGCCCAAGGCACCGACTGCTACCGCTTGTTCCATGGCAGCCAGGAAGGCGCCGGCGGCCTGACCATCGACCGCTACGGCCCGCAATTGCTGGTGCAGAGCTTCCACCAGTCGCTGCAAACCGACGAGCTGCTGGACCTGCACCAGTTGGTCAACCAGTACATCGGCCTGGAATTGCTGCTGGTGTACAACGACCGTTCCCGTGGCAACTCGCGGATCGATCGCGAAGACACGGTGTACCGGGCCGAACCGGCAGCGCTGGAAGACCTGGTGGGCCACGAATGGGGCCTCAACTACCGCGTACGCGGGCGCCATGCCGGGCAGGACCCGCTGCTGTTCCTCGACCTGCGCAACACCCGCGGCTGGGTCAAGGCCCACAGCGCCGGCAAAAGCGTGTTGAACCTGTTCGCCTACACCTGCGGCGTCGGCCTCAGTGCGGCGGCGGGCGGTGCCCGTGAGGTGTGCAACCTGGACTTTGCCGAGGGCAACCTGGCGGTCGGTCGCGAAAACGGCGAGTTGAACCCGCAATTGCCTACGATGGAATTCGTGCAATCCGACTACTTTCCGGCGATCCGCCAACTGGCCGGCTTGCCCATTACCCAGCGTCGCGGCCAGAAACTGCCGAGCTATCCACGCCTGGAACAGCGCCAGTACGACCTCGTATTGCTCGACCCACCGGCCTGGGCCAAGAGCGCCTTCGGCACCGTCGACCTGTTGCGCGACTACCAAAGCCTGCTCAAGCCCGCCCTGCTCGCCACGGCCGACAACGGTGTGCTGATCTGCTGCAACAACCTGGCAAAGGTCAGCATGAATGACTGGCGCGAACAGGTGCTGCGCTGCGCGGAAAAAGCCGGGCGCCCGGTACGCGACTGGAAAATCATGACGCCGGGGGCGGATTTCCCTTCACAGGACCAGCAGCCTCCGCTGAAAACGCTGATACTCCAGCTGTAGGACGTTTCCCAAGAGCCCTGCCCTTCGGAACCGAAAACCCGTGCCATACTCCAAGGCACTCCTGTTTGACATAGATGGCGCCGCCCCATGCCCAAAGGATTGATTCGCGCCACTGGCGCCTTGTTGACCGCCGTTGCCCTGTACAGCTTGCTGGGCTTTCTTATTTTGCCCGGCATTGCCCTGCGCATTGCCAACCAGCAACTGGCCAATTACGCCACGGTGCCGGCACGGATCGAGCGCATCGAGCTCAACCCGTTCAGCCTGGAGCTGACGGTCTGGGGCCTGAAAATCGGTGAGCCCGGCAAAGAACACATCGGTTTCGAACGTCTCTACGCCAACCTGCAGATCGACAGCCTGTGGACTCGTGCGCTGCACCTGGCCGACGTGCAGTTGGACCAGCCCAAGACGCAGCTGCTGTTCGACAAGTCCGGCCAGTTGAACCTGGCGCAGCTGTTCAAGATTCCACCCAGTGAGCCCACCCCGGCCGACCCGAATGCCAAGCCCTTTCCCTTGCGGATCGACGCCATCAAGCTGGCTGGCGGCTACGTGCATTTTGAGGACTTGCGTCCCAGCGAGCCCATCGAATTCCTCTACGACAAACTCGACTTCGAGCTGAAAAACCTCAGCACCCTGCCCGAAGACAATGCCGACATGACCCTGGTCGCCGCCGGCCCGGAAGGCGGGCAGATCGACTGGAAAGGCAACTTCAGCCTGGTGCCGATCACGTCCGAAGGTACGCTGAAAGTCACCGACGGCAAGATGAAAGCCTGGTGGCCGTATGTGCGCGATGCCTTGCCGCTGGTGCTTGAAGACGGCGTGCTGAACTTCAGCACCGACTATAAATTCAGCCTGGCCAAAGAGACCGAACTGAACCTGACCAACACCGCCGCCAGCATCGCACCGTTTGCCATCAAGGCCCCGGATGGCCGGCCATTGGTGCGCCTGGAACGCCTGGACGTCAGCGAAACCACCGTCGACCTGGCCAAGCAACAGGTGGTGGTGGGCAAGATTCGCAGCAACAAACTGGAAACCTGGGCCGCCCGCGAAGCCGACGGCCAGTTGGACTGGCAGAAACTGTTCGCCAGCCCACCGAGCAAGCCGGCCCAGAAGCCGGAAGCCGCGACCGCACCGGCGACCGCCGACTCACCCAAACCGCCACCGGCGGCGCCAAGCAAACCGTGGCAAGTGCTGCTCAAGGACGTGCAACTGCGTAACTATCAGGTGCATCTGGCCGACCGTCAGGTCAAACCAGCGGTCGCGCTGGAGCTGGGCCCGCTGAACGTCGACGTGCAGAACTTCGACAGCCTCAACCAAAGCCCGTTTAGCCTGAAGGTCGATACCGGCCTGGGCAAGCAGGGCAAGATCGTGGCGACTGGCGAGGTCAACCTGAACCCCATCAGTGCCAAGCTGAAAGTGAACACCCAGGACATCGACCTGCGGGTGGCCCAGGCCTATATCAGCCCGTTTATTCGCCTGGAACTGCGTAGCGGCATGCTCGGCAGCAACCTGGACGTGAACCTCAAAAGCGCCGACCCACTGAAGCTGCAAATCACCGGACGCGCGCAGGTCGACCAGCTGCATACCCTCGACACCCTCAAGACCCGCGATTTCCTCAAATGGCAGCGCCTGGTGGTCGAAGGCGTCAACTACCAGCACGGCGAGAGCCTGTCGATCGACAAGGTCAACCTGCTGCAGCCCTATGCACGCTTTATGATAAACGACGACCGCACCACCAACGTCGATGACTTGCTGATCCCACAGGCGCCCGATAAAAGTCCGAAACCGGCCAGCAAAGACAAGCCGCTGGGTATTCGTATCGGGCAGATTGCGATCAATGACGGTTCGGCCAACTTTGCCGACTTCAGCCTGACACCCAACTTTGCCACCGCCATTCAGCAACTCAACGGGCAGATCGGCACCATCGACAGCCGCCAGGCCAAGCCGGCCAGCGTCGATATCAAGGGCAAGGTGGATCGTTACGCGCCGGTGACCATCAAAGGCAGCGTGAACCCGTTTGATCCGATGGCGGCGCTGGATATCGCCACCAGCTTCAAGCGGGTCGAGTTGACGACCCTGACCCCCTACTCCGGCAAGTTCGCCGGTTTCCGTATCCGCAAGGGCCGGCTCAATCTCGACCTGCATTACGTGATCACCAAAGGCCAGTTGAAAGCCGAAAACAAAGTGGTGGTCGAGCAACTGCAACTGGGTGAGAAAGTCGACAGCGCCGACGCCGTGGACTTGCCGATTCGCCTGGCAATCGCTTTGCTCAAGGACTCCGACGGCAAGATCTCGATTGAGCTGCCGGTGACGGGCGACCTCAACAACCCACAGTTCAGCGTGATGCCGATCGTGTGGCAGACCCTGCGCAACCTGGTGGTGCGTGCAGCAACGGCACCGTTCAAGTTTATCGGTGGGTTGGTTACCGGCGGTGGCGCGGAGGACTTGGGCAATGTGTCCTTCGCCGCAGGTTCCAGCGAACTGAACAAGGATGCCGAAGGCGCCTTGAACACGCTGGCCAAGGCGCTGAAAGAACGCCCAGCCCTGCGCCTGGAAATCGAAGGCACGGCCGCTGCCAGCAGCGACGGGCCGTTCCTGGCCGCAGAGCGTCTGGAGCGTGAATACCAATACAACTACTACAAGATCCTCCAGCGCCGTGGCGACAAGGTTCCCGCCCAGGCCTCGCTGCTGGTGGTACCGGAGAAGGAAAAGGCGCCATTGCTCGAAGGCATCTACCGCACCCGCCTGAAACAACAGCCTCCGGCAGAATGGAAAGACCTGAGCGACAGTGACCGCACCGCGAAGCTGCGTGACGGCGTGATCAAGTTCTGGAGCGCCAGTGACGTACTGCTGCGCCAACTCGGCCAGGAGCGTGCGAGCACGATCAAGGACTACCTGGTGGACAAGGGCCAGCTGGAAGATGACCGGGTGTACTTCATTGATGCCAACCTGGGTCAGGCGGAGAAGGATGGCCGGGTGGTGACACCGCTGCATCTGGATGCCGAGTAAGCCACAAATATATCGGTGGCCTTGTGTGGGAGCGGGCTTGCTCGCGAAGGCGGTAGATCAGTCAACTGATGTGTGGCTGACACACTGCATTCGCGGGCAAGCCCGCTCCCACATTTGATCTTCATCGACTTATCGTCGGTATTCCAAGCCAAAATAGAACAGGCCCCGACACAAGTGCCGGGGCCTGTAATGACCACATCCTTGTGGTCGGTCGCATGAACACGTGAGGTGCATTGAGTGGATATCTGGCTCACTCGTTGCCGCCGACGTTTTGTTCAAGACGATACGTTGGGCATTACTCTGCTTTCAGGCCATCGGCCGATACAGCTTTAACGCCTTTGATTTGCTTGGCGATGTTCACCGCGGTGGTTTTCTGAGCTTCGGTCACTGCAGCGGTCGAAGACAGGGAAACGACGCCTTTGTTGGTTTCGACTTTGATGTCGGTGCCAGGGATGCCTTTCTCGGTTACCAGGTCAGCTTTCACTTTGGTGGTGATCCAGGTATCGGAAGTAGACTCTTTGGCGCCAGCGGCAGCGCTTTTGGTCTTGTCTACGTTGTCGGCTTTGTAGGCACCGCCTGCATGCAGGCTGTCAGCAGAGACCGCTTTCACGCCTTTGATTTTCTTGGTGATCGCGACAGCGGTGGCTTTCTGCGATTCGGAGATTTCTACGTCAGACGACAGGGTAACCACACCTTTGTTGGTTTCAACCTTGATGTCCGAACCCGGAATACCTTTTTCGGTCAGCAGATCAGCTTTGACCTTGGTGGTGATCCAAGTGTCCGAGGTGGACTCCTTGGCTTTGGTCACTTCGCCGGCTGCCAGAGTCATAGGCGCTTGGGAAGTCTGAGCAAAGGCTACGTTAGCAGCCATGGCCATGGTCAGAGCGGTAGCAGTAGCGAGTGCGAACTTCTTCATACGAGTAACTCCTGTTTTATTAAAAGTCTGCAGTGTGTGTACCTTGATGCTGCAGCGTTAACAGGGATATTGCAGGCGCTGTGCCAAGTTTTGCAGCCTGTAAAAACCCTTTAAAAACAATTAGTTAGTAAATTTATCAATTTTCGGAATCGTGCAACTTGCATGAAGGCCATCGTGCCTGCATGCAAGTTGCGGCTTTTGCCATTGCCGTGACGGTTGATTTTCCTGCACTTTTTGCGCGCCCATAAAAAAAGGACTCCGAAGAGTCCTTTTTTTCAGCGTGAAGCCCGGGGGTGATTAAACGCCCGAAGCCTTGGCTGCTGCGACGTCCTTGATGGACAGCTTGATACGGCCGCGGTTATCCACGTCCAGTACCAGCACTTCCACTTCCTGGCCTTCTTTCAGAATGTCGGTCACTTTCTCGACACGAGCGTCGCTCAGCATGGAGATGTGCACCAGACCGTCTTTGCCCGGCAGGATGTTGACGAACGCGCCGAAGTCGACGATGCGCTCAACCTTACCGACGTAGATCTTGCCGATCTCGGCTTCAGCGGTAATGCCCAGGACGCGCTGGCGTGCTGCCTCAGCCGCTTCCTTGGTTTCGCCGAAGATCTTGATCGAGCCGTCGTCTTCGATGTCGATCGAAGCCTTGGTCTCTTCACAGATCGCACGGATAGTCGCGCCGCCTTTACCGATGACATCACGGATTTTGTCGGTGTCGATTTTCATCGCGATCATGGTCGGAGCATTTTCCGACAGTTCGGTACGGGACTGACCAATGATCTGGTTCATCTGGCCGAGGATGTTCAGGCGCGCTTCCAGGGCTTGGCCCAGGGCGATCTCCATGATCTCTTCGGTGATGCCTTTGATCTTGATGTCCATCTGCAGCGCGGTAACACCTTTGGCGGTACCCGCTACCTTGAAGTCCATGTCGCCCAGGTGGTCTTCATCACCCAGGATGTCGGTCAGGATGGCGAACTTCTCGCCTTCTTTAACCAGGCCCATGGCGATACCGGCAACTGGCGCCTTCATCGGCACACCAGCGTCCATCAGAGCCAGGGAAGCACCGCAAACGGAAGCCATGGAGCTGGAACCGTTGGACTCGGTGATTTCCGATACCACACGGATGGTGTACGGGAATACGTCGGCAGCTGGCAGCATGGCTGCAATCGAACGACGGGCCAGACGGCCGTGACCGATTTCACGACGACCAGCGCCACCCATGCGACCACACTCGCCCACCGAGAACGGCGGGAAGTTGTAGTGCAGCATGAACGGGTCTTTTTTCTCGCCTTCCAGGGTGTCCAGCAGCTGTGCGTCACGGGCGGTGCCCAGAGTCGCGACTACCAGGGCCTGGGTTTCACCACGGGTGAACAGCGCCGAACCGTGAGTCTTCGGCAGAACGCCGACTTCGATGTTCAGCGGACGTACGGTCTTGGTGTCGCGACCGTCGATACGTGGCTTGCCGTTAACGATGTTTTCGCGAACGGTGCGGTATTCGATTTCGCCGAAAGCGGCTTTGACTTCGCTGGACGAAGGCTGGCCTTCTTCACCGGACAGTTTGGCCACAACCTGATCCTTCAGCTCGCCCAGGCGCGCGTAACGATCGGCCTTGACGGTGATGGTGTAGGCGTCGGAGATCGCAGTGCCGAACTCGGAGCGGATTGCGCCCAGCAGTTCGGTCGCTTCGGCCTGTGGAGCCCAGGTCCAGGTTGGCTTGGCAGCTTCGGCAGCCAACTCGGTGACAGCCTTGATGACAGACTGGAACTCGTCGTGGGCGAACAGTACTGCACCCAGCATCTGGTCTTCGGTCAGCTCTTTGGCTTCCGATTCAACCATCAATACGGCTTCCGAGGTACCGGCAACGACCATGTCCAGGCTCGATGCTTTCTGTTGCTCGTAAGTCGGGTTCAACAGGTAGCCGGTGCTTTCGTGGAAAGCAACACGGGCGGCGCCGATCGGGCCGTCGAACGGAATGCCCGAGATAGCCAGGGCAGCCGAGGTACCGATCATCGCAGCGATGTCCGGATCGGTTTTCTTGCTGGTGGAAACGACGGTGCAGACAACCTGCACTTCGTTCATGAAGCCTTCTGGGAACAGCGGACGGATCGGACGGTCGATCAGTCGGGAAGTCAGGGTTTCTTTCTCGGAAGGACGGCCTTCGCGCTTGAAGAAACCACCAGGGATCTTACCGGCAGCGTAAGTCTTTTCCTGGTAGTGAACGGAAAGAGGGAAGAAGCCTTTGCTTGGGTCGGCAGTCTTGGCGCCAACAACGGTCACCAATACGGTAACGTCGTCGTCAACGGTAACCAGCACTGCGCCGGAGGCTTGACGGGCGATACGGCCTGTCTCAAGGGTAACGGTCGACTGACCGAACTGGAACTTTTTGATAACCGGGTTCACGGTGTCCTACCTTCTTTGTGGCTCTTGGGGAACTTGTCTTCTTGCGAAATTCTTGGGCAATCTCGGGAATCGGCCCGAGCCTCGTCCAGGGTAAAACGTGTATCCAGATAAAACTTGAGGCTGGGAGCCTGCCATGGGCCAGCGGGAAACCCACTGACACACGACAGACAACCAACCTCTAGCGCAATCGCTTATTAGCGACGCAGACCCAGGCGACCGATCAGAGCCTGATAACGACCCAGATCCTTGCCTTTCAGGTAGTCCAGCAGCTTACGACGCTGGTTTACCATGCGGATCAGACCACGACGGGAGTGGTGGTCTTTACCGTTGGCCTTGAAGTGACCTTGCAGCTTGTTGATGTTGTGGGTCAGCAGTGCAACTTGCACTTCTGGCGAACCAGTGTCACCAACAGCTTGCTGATAGTCAGCAACGATTTGTGCTTTTTCTTGAACGTCGAGAGCCATGAGGCAATCCTTTTTTCAGGAAACCGCCCAAAGGGCAGTCTCAACAGGCCAGGGACAAATCCCTGTATCTAAAAATGAGTGTTGACCGTGCCTGTTAACAGCCACACTCGTTCGGTCATTCTGACCGAATCAGTCGACGCGGCGCGATGCGCCCGTCTTCGCTCACTTCACCGATACCGATAAAGCGACCGTTATGATCTTGTACCCGCACCATGCCGAACTTCGGCGCGTCCGGGGCACGTACCGGCTGGCCGTTGAGCCAGTAGAACGCGCTGTGCTCCGAGAAGTGCAGCAATGGCCAATCCAACAAACCGCTGTCCGATGGCATCAGGAAGCGATCAACTGCTTCATTGCCCCCTTCGGCGTGTACTGCTTCCAACTCTTCCAGCGTGACCGTCTGGGCCAGGGTGAAAGGGCCGGCCTGGGTGCGTCGCAGTTCTGCAACGTACGCGCCGCAACCCAGCTGTTCACCAATATCTTCCACCAGGGTACGGATATAGGTGCCTTTGCTGCAGTCCACGGCCAGGCGCGCAGTGTCGCCTTCACAGGCGAGCAATTCCAAGCGCGCAATAGTAACAGAACGCGGTTCGCGCTCCACTACTTCGCCCGCACGTGCCAGCTTGTAAAGAGGCTGCCCATCACGCTTGAGCGCCGAGTACATGGGCGGTATCTGACTGATTTGCCCACGAAAACCGGGTAAAGCCGCTTCAATATCTGCACGACCAACGGTCACGTCGCGAACCTGCAAAACATCACCTTCGGCATCGGCCGTGGTGGTGGTCTTGCCCAGTTGCATCAGGGTTTCGTAACCCTTGTCGGAATCGAGCAGGTATTGCGAGAACTTGGTGGCCTCGCCAAAGCACAACGGCAAGACACCGGTGGCCAGGGGATCGAGACTGCCGGTGTGCCCGGCCTTCTCGGCATTGAGCAGCCAGCGGACCTTCTGCAAGGCAGCATTGGAGGTAAAGCCAATGGGCTTGTCGAGCAGGATGATGCCACTGACATTGCGACGGATACGTTTGACCTGAGCCACCACTTACTCCTTGGCGTCTTCAGGTGTGGACGGGTGCTGGCTGTCTTCAGCCACGGCGCGCTCGATCAGTGCCGACAGGTGCGCACCACGCACGACGCTTTCGTCGTAATGGAAGTGCAACTGAGGAACGCTGCGCAGCTTCATTTCACGGGCCAACTGCATGCGCAGGAAGCCTGCGGCCGAGTTGAGCACCTTGATGCTTTGCGCGATTTCTTCGCTGTTGTCCTGCCCCATCACGGTGATGAAGATCTTGGCGTGACCAACGTCACGGCTCACTTCAACGGCGGTGATGGTCACCAGGCCAACGCGGGGGTCTTTGACTTCACGACGGATCAGTTGGGCGAGCTCACGCTGCATCTGATCGCCGATACGCTGGGTACGGCTGTATTCTTTTGCCATGTCTTGTTACCTGTTACTGCCACACGGTGAAACCCGTGGGGTCTGAAAGCGGCAAACGCCCGGCCTGACAAAAGCCAGACCGGGCGTTGCGTTTAGAGTCCGTACGCTGCACGGGGCATTTGCATGCCCACACGCTGCGTGGCTCCGGAAGTGCGCGAGTTAGAGGCTGCGAGCAACCTGAACCTTCTCGAAGACTTCGATCTTGTCGCCAACCTTGACGTCGTTGTAGCTCTTGACGCCGATACCGCATTCCATGCCGGCACGTACTTCGGAAGCGTCATCCTTGAAGCGGCGCAGGGATTCCAGCTCGCCTTCGAAGATAACGATGTCTTCACGCAGTACACGGATTGGACGGTTACGGTACACGGTGCCTTCGACAACCATGCAACCGGCGATCGCGCCGAATTTCGGCGAGCGGAACACATCACGCACTTCGGCGATACCCAGGATGTTCTCCCGGACGTCGCTGCCAAGCATGCCGGTAAGGGCTTTCTTGACGTCTTCGATAATGTCGTAGATGACGTTGTAGTAACGCATGTCCAGGCCTTCCTGCTCGACGATCTTGCGAGCGCCAGCATCGGCACGCACGTTGAAGCCGAACAGTACAGCGTTGGAAGCCAGTGCCAGGTTGGCGTCGGACTCGGTGATACCACCGACACCGCCACCGACAACGCGCACTTGCACTTCGTCGTTACCCAGGCCGTTCAAGGCGCCGTTCAACGCTTCGAGGGAACCACGTACGTCAGATTTGAGGACGATATTAAGCGTCTTCTTCTCTTCCTGGCCCATGTTCTCGAAGATGTTTTCCAGCTTGCCGGCGTGAGCACGGGCCAGCTTGACTTCGCGGAACTTGCCTTGACGGAACAGAGCCACTTCACGGGCTTTCTTCTCGTCGGCCACTACGCTCATCTCGTCGCCAGCGTCCGGGGTACCGTCCAGGCCGAGGATCTCGACCGGGATAGCAGGACCTGCTTCCTTGATTGGCTTGCCGTTCTCGTCGAGCATGGCACGCACACGGCCGTAGTTCGAACCGACCAGGACCATGTCGCCTTGGCGCAGGGTACCGTCTTGAACCAGTACGGTCGCAACCGGGCCACGGCCCTTGTCGAGACGGGACTCAACCACAACACCACGGCCAGGGGCCGATGGAGTAGCGGTCAGTTCCAGGACTTCGGCTTGCAACAGAACGGCTTCGAGCAGTTCGTCAACGCCGGTACCCATCTTCGCGGAAACCGATACGAATGGCGTCTCGCCGCCCCACTCTTCGGACGTCACGCCGTGAACCGACAGTTCGCTACGGATGCGATCGAGATCAGCGCCCGGCTTGTCGATTTTGTTCACGGCAACGACCAGCGGAACACCGGCAGCCTTGGCGTGCTGGACCGCTTCAATGGTCTGCGGCATTACGCCGTCGTCCGCTGCTACTACCAGGATCACGATGTCGGTCGCCTTGGCACCACGGGCACGCATTGCGGTAAACGCAGCGTGACCAGGGGTGTCGAGGAAGGTGACCATGCCGCGCTCGGTTTCTACGTGGTACGCACCGATGTGCTGGGTGATACCGCCGGCTTCGCCAGCAGCAACCTTGGCACGACGGATGTAGTCGAGCAGGGAAGTCTTACCGTGGTCAACGTGGCCCATTACGGTCACAACCGGTGCACGGGAAACGGCCTCACCTTCAAACTTCAGGGACTCGGCCAGGGAATCTTCCAGGGCGGTGTCGCTGACCAAGGTCACTTTGTGGCCCAGCTCTTCAGCAACCAGTTGAGCAGTTTCCTGATCCAGTACCTGGTTGATGGTGGCCGGAGTACCCAGCTTGAACATGAACTTGATGATTTCAGCTGCCTTGACCGACATCTGCTGGGCAAGATCGCCAACAGTGATGGTCTCGCCGATCTTCACTTCACGCACGACAGGGCCGGTTGGGCTCTGGAAACCGTGGGCGTTGCGTTTTTTCAGCTTGGCCTTGCCGCGACCACCACGACGGAAGCCATCGCTTTCTTCGTCGGTAGTACGTGGGGCAACGCGTGGAGCAGGCGCTTTCTCTTTGACCGAAGCACGATGCGGAGCGTTTTTGCGCTCGCCATCGCCACCGCCGCTGCGACGATTGTTATCGTCGGCACGTGGTTTGTCCGGACGACGAGGTTCGTCACGCTTGCGAGCGTCGGCTGCAGGAGCAGGTGCAGCGGCAACCGGAGCGGCCTCACGCACAGCTTCAACAGGCGCAGCGACCGCTTCAGTACCAGCAGGTTGCGCAGCAGCAGGCTGGCGACGCGCTTCTTCTTCGGCGCGACGCTTGGACTCTTCTTCAGCCTTCTGACGGGCAGCATTTTCTACTGCGCGACGTTCTTCCAGTTCGCGCTTGCGCTCGGCTTCGATTTCTTCCGGGCTGCGTTGTACGAAGACTTTCTTCTTGCGTACTTCAACGCTGATGCTCTTGCTACCAGCAACACGCAGGGTGCTGGTGGTTTTGCGCTGCAATGTAATCTTGCGCGGTTCTTCCACTTTCGCCTTGTGGCTGCTCTTCAAGTGAGTCAGCAAAGACTGCTTCTCACTATCGCTCACACCTTCATCGGCGGCGGTGTGCGGCAGACCTGCCTCACGCATCTGCTGCAACAGGCGCTCTACCGGTGTTTTGACCTCATCGGCCAGTTGTTTCACCGTGACTTGCGTCATGCACTTCTCTCCTCAGGCCGCGCCTAGTTACTCGAACCAATGGGCTCGGGCGGCCATGATCAACTTGCCGGCACGATCATCGTCAATGCCGTCGATGTCGAGCAGATCGTCAATAGACTGCTCGGCCAGGTCTTCGCGGGTAATTACGCCGCGCACCGCCAGTTCCATCGCCAAATCCTTGTCCATACCCTCAAGCGAGAGCAGGTCTTCGGCCGGATGGGCGTCTGCCAGCTTTTCCTCAGTAGCGATGGCTTTAGTCAACAAACGATCCTTGGCCCGAGCGCGAAGCTCGTTGACGGTGTCTTCGTCAAAGCCGTCGATGTTGAGCATTTCTTCCAACGGTACGTAGGCAATCTCTTCCAGACTGGTGAAGCCTTCATCTACCAGCACCTGTGCCAGGTCTTCGTCGACTTCCAGCTCGTCGATGAAGTTGCGCAGGATGTCACCGGTTTCAGCTTGCTGCTTAGCCTGGATGTCCGATTCGGTCATCACGTTCAGGGTCCAACCGGTCAGTTGGCTGGCCAGACGCACGTTCTGACCACCACGACCAATGGCCTGAGCCAGATTGTCTGCGCCAACGGCGATGTCCATAGCATGGGCATCTTCGTCAACGATAATTGCCGCCACTTCAGCCGGCGACATGGCGTTGATCACGAACTGCGCCGGGTTATCGTCCCACAGGACGATGTCCACACGCTCACCGCCCAATTCGCCCGACACTGCCTGGACACGCGAACCGCGCATACCAATGCAAGCGCCCTGCGGGTCGATGCGTTTGTCCTTGGAGCGGACCGCGATCTTGGCGCGCGAACCCGGGTCGCGGGACGCCGCCATGACTTCGATCAGGCCTTCGGCGATTTCCGGCACTTCGATACGGAACAGCTCGATCAGCATTTCCGGCGCGGTACGCGACAGGATCAACTGAGGGCCGCGGTTCTCGGTGCGGATTTCCTTGAGCAGCGCACGCAGACGCACGCCAACACGGAAGGTTTCGCGAGAGATGATGTCTTCACGGGCCAGCAACGCTTCGGCGTTGTTGCCCAGATCGACGATCACATTGTCGCGGGTCACTTTTTTCACGGTGCCGGAGATGATTTCACCCAGGCGCTCGCGATAAGCGTCAACGACTTGCGCGCGCTCGGCTTCGCGGACTTTCTGCACGATGACTTGCTTGGCAGTCTGTGCAGCAATGCGGCCGAACTCGATGGACTCGATCTTTTCTTCGACGACATCACCGACCTGGGCGCCAGGATGCGTTTGCGCAACCTTGCTTGGCCAGGTTTCGATGGCCGGATCATCAAGATCGTCCTCTTCGACGACCGTCCAGCGACGGAAAGTCTCGTAGGCACCGGTGTGGCGGTTGATTTCCACACGCAGATCAACTTCGTCTTCAAAACGCTTTTTGGTAGCAGTGGCCAGGGCCAGCTCCAACGCTTCAAAAATCACGCTTGCCGGTACACCCTTTTCGTTGGATACCGACTCAACAACCAGCAGTACTTCTTTGCTCATCGTACGCCTCGCCTTTCGCAAGCCATTGGATCCGCGGGATCCGCGTCTCAGTCAAAACTGGGAATAATGTTGGCCTTGTCGATCATATCGATCGGCAACAGGAACTCATGGTCTTCTACCTGCACCACGACATCCTGTTCTTCTACACCGCGCAGAAGGCCCTGAAAATTGCGTCGCCCTTCAAAAGGGGAGCGCAGTTTGATCTTCACTTGGTCACCGGCATATTTGGCAAACTGCTCGATAGTGAACAGTGGGCGTTCCATGCCTGGCGAGGAAACTTCGAGGGTGTATTCAACGGAGATTGGATCTTCAACATCCAGGACACCGCTGATCTGACGGCTGACAATGGCGCAATCGTCCACCAGCACACCGCCCTCTTTATCGATATAAACGCGCAACATTGAGTGGCGACCTTGAGCCGAAAACTCAATACCCCAGCATTCATAGCCTAGGGCCACGACCACCGGGGCCAGCAAGGCCTGCAACTCTTCTAGCTTGCTCGACACCTGAACCCCCTCGTGCATGTATGTGCATGCTGTGCAAAATAAAAAAATGGGCGAAACGCCCATCCTTGAAACGCCGTCGAACAGCGGCGTTGAAAGTGTCCAGCTAACAAAAAGCCCCTTAAAAGGGGCTCCGCTAAAACTGGTTGCGGGGGCCGGATTTGAACCGACGACCTTCGGGTTATGAGCCCGACGAGCTACCAGACTGCTCCACCCCGCGACAAAGCTGGGGCGGAAGTATACGACCGATCCCTTGCAGGGTCAATGTAACCTTCCACCTACAAGAAAGCCCGCAACAGCGGGCTCTCCTGATAATTGGTACCGAGAAGGGGACTCGAACCCCTACACCCTATGGGCACAACCACCTCAAGGTTGCGTGTCTACCAATTCCACCACCTCGGCAATACAGCGTTTACAACCCTTCTTACTTCTGCTCTTGAGCTGGAGGTACGTCAGTCGCTGGAGTAGCCGACTTTTGCTCTTGAAGCACCGGGACATCATCAGAAGCCGGTTTTGCTTTTGGTACTTCCAACACCGCTGGGTTTGGCAAACCTACTTGAGTCAGCACATGAGCTTTCTCTTTAGCAAAGTAACCTAACCCTAAGCTGGTTATGAAAAAACCTGCGGCAAGTATAGCAGTAAACTTACTAAGAAAGGTAGAGGAACCTTGGCTTCCGAACACAGTATTTGAAGCACCTGCACCGAAAGACGCACCAGCATCCGCACCTTTACCCTGTTGCAACAAAACCAGGGCAACTACGCCCAGGGCAGCCAACAGATGAAAAACGACTACGACTGTTTCCAGCATTTTTTCAGTTTCCCGCGGCGCGACAGATCGCACCGAACTCATCTGCATTCAGGGAAGCTCCACCAATGAGCCCCCCATCGATATCCGGCATGCCGAACAGTTCGACCGCATTGGCCGCCTTCACGCTGCCGCCGTATAGAAGCCGCACACCTTGTGCGACTTCAGAATTCTCTGCCGCCAACTGCGCGCGAATGGCTGCGTGCACATCCTGCGCCTGTTGCGGTGTAGCAGTCAGCCCGGTACCAATGGCCCAGACCGGCTCGTAAGCAATTACTGCCTTTGCAAACGCACCAACACCCAGCTCCTCGATGATGCTGCCCAGCTGACGCGAGACAACTTCAAGAGTCTTGCCCGATTCGCGCTCCGCCAAGGTTTCCCCTACGCACAACACTGGAATCAAGCCACAAGCCTGTGCCGCTGCGAACTTGCGATTGAGTGTCCCATCACGCTCGCCCATCATCTGACGACGCTCGGAGTGCCCGACAAGCACATAACGACAGCCCGCATCGACCAATTGACTCGGCGAAATCTCACCGGTCAACGCACCTTGCATCGGCTCCACCGCGGAGTTCTGCGCGCCGACCTGGATCGACTTGCCTTTCAAGCCATCAACCACTTGGTTGATATGCAAACAAGGCGGGAACACCGCAACATCAACACCGCTCGGCAAGGCCAAATGACGAAGGCCATTTACCAGCTCAGCGACACTGGCGCGGGTACCGTGCATCTTCCAGTTACCAGCTACCATAGTGCGACGCATGCTGTACCTCGTCGGTCAAAGTGGGCGCAGATGTTACCCAACCACATCATCACTGGCAAGCCGAATTCAGGCGCAAACTTCACTTACCAGTTTTGCCAGGCTTTCCGCATGCTCGCGAACCTGCGTTTCATCATCACCTTCGACCATGACACGCACCAGAGGCTCTGTACCGGACTTGCGCAACAACACGCGCCCACGCCCCGCCATTGCTAGCGTTACGCGCTCGCACGCCTCTTTGACAGCCGGGTGCTCGATCGGGTTTTCGCCGCCCGCGAAGCGCACATTGAGAAGCACCTGCGGACATTTGCGCAGCGCCTGGCGCGCCTGGGCAAGGCTCTCTTCACGGCGACGCAACGACAGCAATACCTGCAGCGCAGCAATAATCGCGTCGCCTGTGGTGGTGTGCTGGAAGCAGACCACGTGCCCGGAGTTCTCGCCACCGACCTGCCAGTTACGCTCCAGCAACTCGGCAATCACATAACGGTCACCCACGTTGGCGCGAACGAAAGGTATGCCGAGATCAGCCAAGGCCAGCTCCAGCCCCAGATTACTCATCAGCGTACCGACAACGCCCCCCTGCAGCTTGTCACGCTCATGCAGGTCACGCGCAATGATGAACAACAGGTCATCGCCATCGACCACGGCGCCCGTGTGATCGACCATCAGCACGCGATCGCCATCGCCATCAAAGGCAATACCGAGGTCGGCATGTTTGGCCAGCACCGCGGCCTGCAACTGCTCCATATGAGTGGAGCCGCAGTTTTCGTTGATATTCAAGCCATCAGGTTGAGCCGACAACACGGTGACATCCGCGCCCAACTCCTTGAAGACACTTGGCGCCACCTTGTAGGTCGCACCATGGGCGCAATCGACGACGATTTTCAGCCCGGCAAAATTGGTACTGGTGGGCACGCTGCTCTTGCAGAACTCGATGTAGCGGCCAGACGCGTCATTGATTCGCGACACCTTGCCCAATTTGCTGGATTCGACCACGGTCATCGGCGCATCCAGCAACTCTTCGATCATCAGTTCGATTTCATCAGGCAACTTGGTGCCCTGGCCGGAGAAGAACTTGATGCCGTTGTCATCATGGGGATTGTGCGAAGCACTGATCACGATACCGGCTTCAGCGTGAAAGGTACGCGTCAGGTAGGCGATCGCAGGCGTCGGCATCGGCCCCAGCAACATCACGTCAGCACCGGCGGCGGACAAACCGGCCTCCAGCGCAGACTCAAACATATAACCCGAAATTCGAGTGTCCTTGCCCACCAGGATGCGGCACGCGCCCATGCTGCGGAACGCCATACCTGCCGCCCAACCCAGCTTGAGCATGAAATCAGGGGTAATCGGGAACTCGCCGACCCGACCACGGATACCGTCGGTGCCAAAGTATTTTTTAGTCATAAGTGCTCCATCATTCTTATTCGGCAGATTCTACAGCGGCCAGCATGCGCACCACATCGACCGTCTCGGCGACGTCATGTACACGCAAGATGCGCGCACCCTTGGTCACAGCAAGCGCCGCAAGCGCCAGGCCACCATACAACCGTTCACCCACTGGACGATTCAATGCCAGCCCTATCATGCTCTTGCGCGAAACCCCAACCAACAGGGGGCGACCAAGGGCATGGAGGGACTCCATGTGCTTAAACAGACTCAGATTATGTTGCAGGGTTTTGGCAAAACCAAACCCTGGATCAAGGATGATCTTTTCCGCGGCGATCCGTGCACTGGCGCACTGGGCGATCCTTTCTGCCAGGAAACCACTCACTTCGCCAACAAGGTCATCGTAATGCGGGCTGTCCTGCATATTCCCAGGCTCCCCCAGCATATGCATCAGGCACACCGGCAAACCGGTGGCTGCCGCCGCATCCAGGGCACCATCACGCTGCAATGAGCGCACATCATTGATTAGCCCAGCCCCAAGGCGCGCAGTTTCACGCATCACTGCCGGGGTGGACGTATCAACCGAGATAATCACATCCAGCTCACGGGCGATGCGCTCAACAATCGGCGCAACCCGCTCCAGCTCCTCCAACGGAGAAACCACACGAGCACCGGGACGAGTGGATTCACCACCCACGTCAATCAACGTAGCCCCAGCCGCCACCATCGCCTCGGCATGGCGCAAGGCAGCATCAAGCTGACTGAAGCGGCCACCGTCGGAAAAGGAATCGGGGGTTACATTAAGAATGCCCATCACGTGCGTATGGGCCAAATCAAGAACCCGATTGCCGCAAGGCAACCGGGTGGAGGACAACACAGAAGTCATTTCAAACCTTAGTGGTCAGCCGCAGGGCCGCCGATCGGGGTTTCCGGACGCTCATTCTGAGTCACTGGGGGAGTACCCGAAGTACCCGAGCCACCCTCCCAATCGCGTGGTTCACGCGGGGCGCGACCGGCCATGATGTCGTCGATCTGGTCGGCGTCGATGGTTTCGTACTTCATCAACGCGTCAGCCATCGCATCCAGCTTGTCGCGATTATCGGTCAGGATCTGCTTGGCCGTGCCGTAGCACTGGTCAATGATGCTGCGCACCTCGGAGTCGATCAGCTTGGCTGTCTCGCCAGAGAAGCTTGCGCTTTGACCACCGCCGCCACGACCCAGGAACACTTCGCCTTCTTCCTCAGCATACATCAATGGACCGAGCTTTTCTGACAGACCCCACTTGGTCACCATGTTTCGTGCGATCTGGCTGGCACGCATGATGTCGTTGGAAGCACCGGTGGTCACACCGTCAAAGCCCAGGGTCATTTCTTCAGCGATACGGCCACCGTACAGCGAGCAGATCTGACTGATAAGTGCGCGCTTGGAGAGGCTGTAGCGATCCTCTTCCGGCAGGAACATGGTGACACCCAATGCCCGACCACGAGGAATAATCGACACCTTGTAGACCGGATCATGCTCAGGCACAACGCGACCCACAATGGCGTGACCGGCTTCGTGATAAGCGGTGTTCTGCTTCTCTTTCTCGGACATGACCATGGATTTGCGCTCGGCGCCCATCATGATCTTGTCTTTCGCCAATTCGAATTCCTTCATTTCCACGATGCGCTTGCCGGTACGGGCCGCAAACAGCGAAGCCTCGTTCACCAGGTTGGCCAGGTCAGCACCGGAGAAGCCCGGGGTACCGCGGGCAATCACGGCCGGAGCCACGTCGTCACCCATTGGCACTTTGCGCATGTGTACTTTGAGGATCTGCTCGCGACCACGGATGTCCGGCAAGCCGACCACCACCTGGCGGTCGAAACGACCTGGACGCAGCAATGCCGGGTCCAATACGTCTGGACGGTTGGTTGCAGCGATGACGATGATGCCGTCATTCATCTCGAAACCGTCCATCTCTACCAGCAACTGGTTGAGAGTCTGCTCACGCTCATCGTGACCGCCACCCATGCCGGCGCCACGATGGCGACCAACGGCGTCGATTTCATCGATA
This sequence comes from Pseudomonas sp. 18.1.10, assembly GCF_024655625.1. Classification (NCBI taxonomy): domain Bacteria; kingdom Pseudomonadati; phylum Pseudomonadota; class Gammaproteobacteria; order Pseudomonadales; family Pseudomonadaceae; genus Pseudomonas; species Pseudomonas sp. 18.1.10. The sequence continues at coordinate 46,746 of NZ_JANLGL010000004.1, read as the reverse complement.
AAGATGATGCAAGGCGCGTGTTTCTTGGCCTGCTCAAACATGTCGCGAACACGGCTGGCACCCACACCGACGAACATCTCGACGAAGTCAGAACCGGAAATGGTGAAGAAAGGCACCTTGGCTTCGCCGGCAATCGCCTTGGCCAGCAAGGTTTTACCGGTACCCGGTGGGCCCACCATCAGCACGCCGCGAGGAATACGGCCACCCAGGCGCTGGAACTTGCCCGGATCGCGCAGGAACTCAACCAGCTCGCCCACTTCTTCCTTGGCTTCATCGCAACCTGCGACGTCAGCCAGGGTGGTCTTCACCTGGTCTTCGGAAAGCAGGCGCGCCTTGCTCTTGCCAAAGCTCATCGGCCCGCCCTTGCCTCCCGCACCACCCTGCATCTGGCGCATGAAGAACATGAACACGGCGATAATCACCAGGATCGGGAAGCTGGCCACCAGGAGCTGCGTCCAGATGCTCTGCTGCTCTGGCTGCTTGCCTTCGACAACAACCTTGTTATCCACGAGGTCCCCGATCAGGCCGTTGTCCGGAATATTCGGGCGAATGGTCTTGAAGCTATCGCCATCGTTGCGTTTGCCGGTGATCACAAAGCCATCAACCGCCACGCGCTCGACCTTGCCATCCTTGACCTGCTGGATGAAGTCGGAATAGTTGAGGGTCTGCGGCTCGTTAGGGCTGGAGAAGTTGTTCATCACCGTCACCAGGACAGCTGCGATGATCAACCACAGGATCAGATTCTTTGCCATATCGTTCAATTAACTACCCTCTGAAGCAAGCTCCGCTACTGGCGCGCGCTTCGCATGATATTCACCGGCCTAACTTACTACATTACCTACAACACTGGCAGGCGCCGTCTGTAACCCTTTGTGAAACTTTGACTACACAATATTCGTAAAGCTTCGTGACGAAAGCGACATAAAAAAACCTATCGCCTTCCTCGGCTTTCTTAAAAACGCTCTTCGCTTGTCGCACCTTCGACGCCACGGAAGCCGCGGCACAGCAGGTATTGCTCCCTGGACCGGTCTCGGGACGAGTCGGGCTTACGCGTCTGCACCTTATCGAACAACTTGCGTATGTTCTTGTGGTACTCGTCGAAACCTTCGCCCTGGAATACTTTCACCAGGAAATCGCCACCGGGACGCAATACCCGACCCGCCAAATCCAGCGCCAGCTCGCAAAGGAACATCGCACGCGGCATATCGACGGCCGGTAATCCACTCATATTGGGGGCCATGTCGGAAATCACAAGGTCTACCTGCGAATTTCCCACAGCCTCAAGGATTTCGGCGAGCACCGTGTCCTGAGTGAAGTCACCATGAACAAAGGTCACGTCCGGGATGCTGTCCATCTCAAGGATGTCGGAAGCGATAAGACGACCTTGCCCACCAATCAGACGACTGGTCACCTGGGACCAGCCACCGGGGGCGGCACCAAGGTCGATAACGCTCATGCCTGGACGAATCAACTTGTCCTTATCCTGGATCTCCAGCAGCTTGTAGCTGGCACGGGAGCGGTAGCCGTCCTTCTGCGCCTTTTTGACGTAAGGATCGTTGAAATGCTCTTGCAGCCACTTGAGGCTAGTTTTGGAACGGGCCACGGGCCACCTCGAAAATAAAACGGGTTGTGATTAACTGGGCGGTCCCGGACTCGCTCGGGTAAACTGGCCGCCGCTTTTTACAAGATCAGACGCAGGGGTCAGATTATGCCGCTCACTCAAGAGCAGAAGAAACAGTACAAATCCATTGGCCACCATCTGAAACCAGTTCTGATTGTGGCAGACAACGGTTTGACTGAAGGTGTGTTAGCCGAACTTGAACGCGCATTGGGCGATCACGAACTGATCAAGATCAAGGTCAACATCCTTGACCGCGAAGCGCGCCTGGCCGCCATTGCAGAACTGTGCAAGGTGGGCAAAGCGGACCTGGTTCAGGTCATCGGCAAGATGGCGCTGCTGTATCGCAAGAATTTCAGCGTCAACAAGCAACTGTCGAACGTTCATCGCTTCAAATGATTCAAAGGGTCACGGGCGTGCTTCGCGCGCCCTGCCACTCCATCCCGGCGCCGGCTGCACCACCAGCACCAAGCCAGAGAAGCCTAGTACAAGATAGCTGAACAACTGCCAGCGCAACGCTTCCGGCAGCCACACATGCACGATGCAGAACATTGCACACGCATACAGCGCCATCAACAGCAGTTGGCCGCGAATATCCCGCCACAAACTCCCCCAGCCTTCGGCCTTGACCAGCACCAACGCCTGGAGGGTCACGCACGCCGCCGCAAAACCCACCAGCAGCGCACTCAGTAATCCGTCGATCTCATCGATCAACAACGGTGCCAGGCCAATCAGGCCCAGCGCCGGTAAAACACCAATGTGCAACAGCCACAGGCCGCCTACCCAAAGCATCTGGGAGAGCTGCCACAGCATAGCGCCCGCACGAAGCGGGCGCCGCCTTTCAGACGTGACGAACTTCAACAATCTCGTACTCGATCACGCCACCCGGCGTCTTGACGGCCACCACATCACCCTCTTCCTTGGCAATCAAGGCGCGAGCGAGCGGTGAACCGACGGAGATCTTGCCGAGCTTGAAGTCAGCTTCATCTTCACCAACGATGTGGTAAACCACGCTTTCGTCAGTCTCGACGTTGGCGATTTCCACGGTGGTGCCGAAAATCACCTTGCCCGTCTTCGGAATGGTCGTCACATCGATGACCACCGCGTTCTGCAGGCGGCCTTCGATGTCACGGATCCGTGCCTCGACCATACCCTGCTGCTCACGGGCAGCGTGGTATTCGGCGTTTTCCTTCAAGTCGCCCAGCTCGCGGGCCGTACCGATGTCCTGGCTCAGCTTTGGACGTACGACCTTGGTCAGGTGGGCGTGCTCCTCTTCCAGGGCCTTGAAGCCCTGGACGGTCATTGGGTATTTGGTCATGCCTTCAATCCTGCGTGTAGATCCTGCAAGCGACGCACGGTTTTTTCAGGACCGAACTTGAGCGCTTCGCAGATAGCTTCGCCAGCAGCAATGGTGGTGGTGCAGTAGATCTTGTGCTGCAAGGCGTTACGGCGAATGGAGTAGGAATCCGCGATCGACTGGCGACCTTCGGTGGTGTTGATAATCAGGGTGACTTCGTCATTCTTGATCATGTCGACCACGTGCGGACGGCCTTCCGTCACTTTGTTCACGCGACGCACTTTCAGGCCGGCAGCTTCGATCAGCTTGGCGGTCCCGGCGGTGGCCACGACTTCGAAGCCCAAGTTGATCAGATCACGGGCCACGCCTGCAACCAGAGGTTTGTCGTCGTCACGCACGCTGATGAACGCAGTACCGCCGGTCGGCAGCACTTCGCTGGCGCCCATCTGGGCCTTGGCGAACGCTTCACCGAAGGTATCGCCCACGCCCATCACTTCACCGGTGGACTTCATCTCTGGGCCCAGGATCGGGTCCACACCAGGGAACTTGGCGAATGGGAACACCGCCTCTTTCACACTGTAGAAGTTCGGAATGATTTCCTTGGTGAAGCCGATTTCCTTCAGGGTCTTACCAGCCATCACGCGGGCAGCGATCATGGCCAGGGACACACCGATGCACTTGGAAACAAACGGCACGGTACGCGAAGCGCGCGGGTTGACTTCGATGACGTAGATGTCTTCGCCTTGCAGCGCCAACTGTACGTTCATCAGGCCGACCACGCCCAGCTCCAGGGCCATTTTCTTGACCTGTTCGCGCATCTCGTCCTGGATGTGCAGCGGCAGCGAGTACGGCGGCAGCGAGCACGCGGAGTCACCGGAGTGAACGCCCGCCTGTTCGATGTGCTGCATGATCGCGCCGATCACTACATCAGTACCGTCGCAGACGGCATCCACGTCCATTTCAATGGCGCAGTTGAGGAAGTGGTCCAGCAGCACCGGGCTGTCGTTGGACACTTTCACCGCATCACGCAGGTAACGCTTGAGCTCTTCTTCTTCGTAGACGATTTCCATCGCACGACCGCCCAACACGTAGGACGGACGCACCACCAACGGGTAGCCGATCTTGCTGGCTGCACGGATGGCTTCGTCTTCGCTGCGCACGGTGGCGTTTGGCGGCTGACGCAGGTTCAGGCGCTCAACCATTTGCTGGAAGCGCTCACGGTCTTCGGCACGGTCGATGGCGTCAGGGCTGGTACCGATGATCGGTACGCCAGCCGCTTCAAGCGCACGAGCCAGTTTCAACGGGGTTTGGCCGCCGTACTGGACGATCACGCCTTTCGGCTTCTCGACGCGCACGATTTCCAGCACGTCTTCCAGGGTCACTGGCTCGAAGTACAGGCGATCGGAGGTGTCGTAGTCGGTGGAAACGGTTTCCGGGTTGCAGTTGACCATGATGGTCTCGTACCCGTCTGCGCGCAGGGCCAGAGCGGCGTGTACGCAGCAGTAGTCGAACTCGATGCCTTGGCCGATACGGTTTGGACCGCCGCCCAGGATCATGATCTTGTCGCGACCCGACGGCGCCGCTTCGCACTCTTCCTCGTAGGTGGAGTACAGGTACGCCGTGTCGGTGGAGAACTCGGCGGCGCAGGTGTCAACGCGCTTGTAGACCGGGAAGATATCCAGCTTGTGGCGATGGGTACGCAGGTTCTTCTCGGTCACGCCCAGCAGCTTGGCCAGACGCTGGTCGGAGAAACCCTTGCGCTTGAGGCGGAACATCATGTCGCGGTCGATGCTGGCCAGACCCAAAGTCTTGACCTTCTCTTCTTCCTTGATCAGATCTTCGATCTGTACGAGGAACCACGGGTCGATCATGTTCATGCCGAAAATGTCTTCGACGGTCATGCCGGCACGGAAGGCGTCAGCCACGTACCAGATACGCTCGGCGCCCGGCACGGTCAGCTCGCGCTTGAGCACGCTCATGCTTTCCGGGTTGCTCAGGTCGAGCTTCTCGTCCAGGCCGCAAACGCCCACTTCCAGGCCGCGCAGGGCTTTCTGCAGGGATTCCTGGAAAGTCCGGCCGATGGCCATGACTTCACCCACGGATTTCATCTGGGTGGTCAGGCGCGCGTCAGCCTTGGCGAACTTCTCGAAGGCGAAACGTGGCAGCTTGGTCACAACGTAGTCGATGGACGGCTCGAAGGACGCCGGGGTCTTGCCGCCGGTGATGTCGTTCGACAGCTCGTCCAGGGTGTAACCCACCGCCAGCTTGGCCGCGACCTTGGCGATCGGGAAACCGGTGGCTTTCGAAGCCAGGGCCGACGAACGGGATACACGCGGGTTCATCTCGATCACGACCATGCGGCCGGTGTCCGGGCAAATGCCGAACTGAACGTTGGAACCACCGGTTTCCACGCCGATCTCGCGCAATACCGCCAGGGAGGCGTTACGCAGGATCTGGTATTCCTTGTCGGTCAGGGTCTGTGCTGGCGCCACGGTGATCGAGTCACCGGTGTGCACGCCCATCGGGTCGAAGTTTTCGATGGAGCAGACGATGATGCAGTTGTCCTTCTTATCGCGGACAACCTCCATCTCATATTCTTTCCACCCGATCAGGGATTCGTCGATCAGCAGCTCTTTGGTCGGCGACAGGTCCAGGCCACGGGCGCAGATTTCTTCGAACTCTTCACGGTTGTACGCGATACCGCCACCGGTGCCGCCCATGGTGAAGGACGGACGGATGATGCACGGGAAGCCCAGGGTCTCGAGGACCGCATTGGCTTCTTCCATGCTGTGGGCGATACCGGAACGCGGGCACGCCAGGCCGATGGACTTCATGGCCTTGTCGAAACGCGAACGGTCTTCAGCCTTGTCGATGGTGTCGGCGTTGGCACCGATCATCTCTACGCCGAACTTCTCCAGGACGCCTTCGCGCTCCAGGTCCAGGGCGCAGTTCAGGGCGGTCTGGCCGCCCATGGTTGGCAGCAGCGCGTCCGGGCGCTCCTTCTCGATGATCTTGGCAACGGTCTGCCATTTGATCGGTTCGATGTAGGTGGCGTCGGCCATGTCCGGGTCGGTCATGATGGTGGCCGGGTTGGAGTTCACCAGGATGACGCGGTAACCCTCTTCGCGCAGGGCTTTGCAGGCCTGGGCGCCGGAGTAGTCGAATTCGCAGGCCTGGCCGATCACGATCGGGCCAGCGCCGAGAATCAGGATGCTTTTTATGTCTGTACGTTTTGGCATGGGTTTGTCACTCAAATCCGCAGGTCAGTCGGCAAGCCGTCTTGAACAATCCTTGAAGTGCCTGCGGGGGCCGCCGAAGCTCGGGGCCGCCCGCAGGCCGCTCAGTCAGCGTCGCTTGGCCATCTCATTGATGAAACGGTCGAACAGCGGCGCTACGTCGTTCGGGCCCGGGCTCGCTTCAGGGTGGCCCTGGAAGCTGAACGCGCTTTTGTCAGTGCGCTCGATGCCTTGCAGGGAACCGTCGAACAGCGACTTGTGAATGGCGCGCACGTTGCCCGGCAAGGTCGCTTCATCCACCGCAAAACCGTGGTTCTGGCTGGTAATCATTACAACGCCAGTGTCCAGGTCCTGCACAGGGTGGTTGGCACCGTGATGGCCGTGACCCATTTTCAGGGTCTTGGCGCCGGAGGCCAGGGCCAGCAGTTGGTGACCGAGGCAGATACCGAATACCGGAATCTCGGTCTCCAGCACTTCCTTGATCGCCTGGATGGCGTAGTCGCACGGCTCAGGATCGCCCGGGCCGTTGGACAGGAACACGCCGTCCGGCTGCAGAGCCAGGACATCGCTGGCCGGGGTTTGCGCCGGCACCACGGTCACGCGGCAACCGCGCTCGACCAGCATGCGCAGGATGTTGTACTTGACGCCGTAGTCGTAGGCCACAACGTGGTATGGCAGGTCAGCGGCTTCGATGGTCGCGTGGCTGTCGGTCTTCAAGTCCCAGACAGTGGAGCGCCACTCGTAGGATTCCTTGGTGCTGACGACTTTCGCCAGGTCCATGCCTTTCAGGCCAGGGAAGCCCTGGGCTGCAGCAATCGCCGCGGCTTCGGAAATGTTGTCACCGACCATGATGCAGCCATTCTGCGAACCTTTTTCACGCAGGATGCGTGTCAGGCGGCGCGTATCGATACCAGCGATCGCCACAACGTTGTTGGCTTTCAGGTAATCGGACAGCGACATCGTGTTACGCCAGTTGCTCGCAACCAGTGGCAGGTCACGAATCACCAGGCCGGCGGACCAGACACGATCAGACTCGACGTCTTCCGGTGTAGTACCGGTGTTGCCGATGTGCGGATAGGTCAGGGTAACGATCTGTTGGGCGTAGGAAGGATCGGTAAGGATTTCCTGATAGCCGGTCATGGCGGTGTTAAACACCACCTCTCCAACGGTCTGACCGTCGGCTCCAATGGCTTCGCCGCGAAAAATGCTGCCATCAGCAAGGGCGAGTATGGCTGGCTTAGTCAAGAAGACCTCCCGTAAATAAAGCCTGAAAGGGCGATCGCAGGTTGTAAAAAAGCGGAGTGACGTATGGACACGTCACCCCGCTTCTTCACTGAATTATTCTGCGCGCTTTTAGTGGACACACTAAAGCTGTAGCTTACAGAAAAAGGCTTTTTTGGTCCACCGCTAATGAGCCGAAAAGGCAGGAGAATGCGACAGGACGTCGCTTAGCGGGTAAAAACGGGGCCTTAGGATAATCCTGAGGCCCCGTTTTAGCTACTGATTAGTGCAGATCCAGCACATCGCGCATGTCGTACAGACCAGGCGTACGACCTTCCAGCCACAGCGCAGCACGCACCGCACCCTTGGCAAAGGTCATGCGACTGGACGCCTTGTGCGTGATTTCCAGGCGCTCGCCTTCGGTGGCGAACAGCACGGTGTGATCGCCGACCACATCACCACCGCGCACGGTCGCAAAACCAATGGTGTCACGCGCACGCTCACCGGTATGGCCTTCACGGCCGTACACCGCCACCTTGGACAGATCACGGCCCAGCGCATCGGCAATCGCCTCGCCCATGCGCAGCGCAGTACCCGACGGCGCGTCGATCTTGTGACGGTGATGGGTTTCGATAATCTCGATATCCGCCTCATCGCCCAGCACACGAGCGGCCAGGTCCAGCAGCTTGAGCGACAGGTTCACGCCGACACTGAAGTTGGCAGCGAACACGACCGGAATCTCCTTGCCCGCCTCCACCAGCAACTGCTTCTGCTCAGCGCTCAAGCCCGTAGTGCCGATAACCATGGCCTTGCCCGCCTTGCGGCAGAACGCCAGGTTTTTCAGCATCACATCCGGCAGCGTGAAGTCGATCAGCACATCGAACTCATCGGCCACCTGCGCCAGTTCGCCCGACAACGGAACTCCGATACGCCCCAACGAGGCCAACTCACCGGCGTCCGCACCAATCAACGTGCTGCCGGGACGAACGATCGCCGCCGTCAGCCCGGAGACTGGCGAGCGCTGCTGCACCGCCTCGATCAGCGTCTTGCCCATGCGCCCGGCAGCGCCCATTACCGCTATACGTCGCATATTCACTCCTTACAGATCGCCGAAGAAGCGCTTCACACCATCGAAAAAGCCCGTGGTCTTCGGCGAGTGGGAGTCATCACCCGCCAGGGAACTGCGGAATTCTTCAAGCAGCTCGCGCTGGCGACGGTTCAGGTTGACCGGCGTCTCGATCGCCACACGGCACATCAGGTCGCCAGCACCGCCACCGCGCACCGGCGCAACACCTTTGCCACGGATACGGAACTGCTTGCCGGTCTGGGTCCCTTCAGGAATCTTGAGCTTCACTCGGCCGTCAAGGGTCGGAATCTCCAACTCGCCACCCAAGGCCGCATCGACAAAGCTGATCGGCACTTCGCAGAACAGGTGCTTGCCGTCACGCTGGAAGATCGAGTGCTCGCGCACATTGATCACCACGTACAGATCGCCCGTAGGCCCGCCCTGGGTACCCGCCTCGCCTTCGCCCGACAGACGAATACGATCACCGGTATCGACGCCCGCCGGCACTTTCACCGAAAGGGTCTTGTACTCTTCGACGCGGCCTTCGCCGTGGCAAGAGTCGCATGGATCGGAAATGATCTTGCCCTGGCCATGGCAACGCGGGCAGGTTTGCTGCACCGAGAAGAAGCCTTGCTGCATACGCACCTGACCAATACCGCCGCACGTCGGGCAGGTGATCGGCGAGGAGCCTTTCTTGGCGCCCGAGCCATCGCACGGACTGCAGTTGACCAGCGTCGGCACGCGAATGTTGACACTGGTGCCGCGCACAGCTTCTTCCAGGTTCAGCTCCAGGGTGTAGCGCAAGTCGCTGCCACGCTGGGCGCCACCACGCTGGCCACCACGGCCACCGCCGAAGAAGTCACTGAAGACATCGCCGAAGATATCGGAGAAATTCTGACCGCCAAAACCAGCGCCGCCGCCACCCATGCTTGGATCGACACCGGCATGGCCGTACTGGTCGTAGGCCGCACGCTTATTGGGATCAGACAGGCATTCGTAGGCCTCGTTGGCCTCTTTGAACAGCTCTTCGGATTCTTTGCTATCCGGGTTACGGTCCGGGTGATGCTTCATCGCCAGGCGACGGTAAGCCTTCTTCAGGTCCGCCTCGCTGGAGCTGCGCTCCACACCCAACACAATGTAATAGTCACGCTTTGCCATAAGTCTTTGCACTCTTAAGGACGTTCGGCCAGACCCTCCTGAGCCCTGCCAAACTCGTTGAGCCCCAATACAGGCCCGGACCCAACTCACGTCAATTCAACGATCCTGGTCATTACTACTTTTAGCCAGGTGCCCGGCCAAAAATGCGGTATTTACTGCTCGGAAAGCAGGAGCATTCCCGATCACACCGCCAGCACCCGAACGTTGTCGCATGCTGTAAAAATTCCCATACCCCAGACACGCCAACGCGGGAGCAAGCTCCCGCGCGGCGACATCCTACCAGTCACCGCTTGATAGCGGTCAACCGGGCGACCAACTTACTTCTGGTCTTTTACTTCTTCGAACTCGGCATCGACAACGTCGTCGTGCTTGGCTTCAGGCTCTGCCTGTTGCGCGCCGCCCTCAGGCTGAGCCTGTTGTTCGGCGTACATTTTCTGAGCAACCGGCGCGGAGACTTTCGACAGCTCCTCAACCTTGGCCTCGATGACAGCCTTGTCGTCGCCTTTGATAGCGGCTTCCAGGGCAACCACGGCAGCTTCGATTGCGACCTTCTCTTCGGCAGTCACTTTGTCGCCTGCATCAGCAACCATTTTGCGCGTCGAGTGAACCAGGGCGTCGCCTTGGTTACGTGCACCGGCCAACTCTTCGAACTTCTTGTCTTCTTCGGCATTCTTTTCAGCATCACGAATCATCTGTTGAATCTCTTCATCAGACAGACCGGAGTTGGACTTGATCGTGATCTTCTGCTCTTTGCCAGTCGCCTTGTCTTTCGCGCCAACATGCAGGATACCGTTGGCGTCGATGTCGAAGGTCACTTCGATCTGTGGCACGCCACGTGGTGCTGGTGGAATCTCAGCCAGGTCGAACTTGCCCAGGGACTTGTTCTGGGCAGCCTGTTTGCGCTCACCTTGCAGCACGTGAATGGTCACAGCGCCCTGGTTGTCATCGGCAGTCGAGAACACTTGCGATTTCTTGGTAGGAATCGTGGTGTTTTTCTCGATCAGCGCGGTCATCACGCCGCCCATGGTTTCGATACCCAGGGTCAGCGGGCTGACGTCCAGCAGCAGCACGTCTTTCACGTCGCCGGCCAATACCGCGCCCTGGATGGCAGCACCCATGGCAACCGCTTCGTCCGGGTTCACGTCTTTACGTGCTTCCTTGCCGAAGAACTCGGTGACCTTCTGCTGAACCAGTGGCATACGGGTCTGACCGCCCACCAGGATCACGTCGTTGATCGCGCCGACGTCGATACCGGCGTCTTTCAGAGCAATGCGGCAAGGCTCGATGGTGCGCTGAACCAGGTCTTCGACCAGCGATTCCAACTTGGCGCGAGAAACCTTCACGTTCAAGTGCTTAGGACCGGTGGCGTCTGCAGTGATGTACGGCAGGTTGACGTCGGTCTGCAAGCTCGAAGACAGTTCGATCTTGGCTTTCTCGGCAGCTTCTTTCAGGCGCTGCATCGCCAGCGGGTCACCTTTGAGGTTCATGCCGCTTTCTTTCTTGAATTCGTCAACGAGGTAGTCGATCAGACGAATGTCAAAGTCTTCACCGCCCAGGAAGGTGTCACCGTTGGTGGCCAACACTTCAAACTGGTGCTCGCCGTCAACTTCAGCGATCTCGATCACGGAGACGTCAAAAGTACCACCGCCCAAGTCATAAACGATCACGGTGTGGTCGCCTTTGGCCTTGTCCATACCGTAAGCCAGAGCAGCTGCGGTTGGTTCGTTGATGATACGTTTTACGTCCAGGCCCGCGATGCGGCCGGCGTCTTTGGTCGCCTGGCGCTGGCTGTCGTTGAAGTAGGCCGGAACGGTGATCACCGCTTCGGTCACTGGCTCACCGAGGTAGTCTTCGGCAGTCTTCTTCATCTTTTTCAAGACTTCGGCCGAGATCTGCGGAGCGGACATTTTATTGCCGTTCACTTCAACCCAGGCGTCACCGTTGTCAGCCTTGGCGATCTTGTACGGAACCATCTGGATGTCTTTCTGTACGACTTGTTCGTCGAACTTACGACCGATCAGACGTTTTACTGCGTACAGGGTGTTGTGCGGGTTGGTTACAGCCTGGCGCTTGGCCGACTGACCCACCAGGATCTCACCGTCATTGGCGTAAGCAATGATCGACGGCGTAGTACGCGCGCCTTCGGCGTTTTCGATAACTTTAGCTTTACCGTTTTCCATAACGGAGACACACGAGTTGGTGGTCCCCAGGTCGATACCGATAATTTTGCCCATGATTTACTCTCCCGAAACTTGAATTTGGTTGCCGCAGCAGTTGTGGCTAACTGCGGTAGCACTTAAACGCTTGACTTATAGATGGGGGCCTTGCGGCGAATTTCAAGCCTGCTCATCAATAGAAGGTGCAACCGGTGCAGGAGCCTTGCTCACCACCACCATTGCCGGGCGCAGCAAGCGACCGTTGAGCAGATAACCCTTCTGGAACACTTTCAGCACGCTGTTCGGCTCAAGGTCATGGCTTTCCTGCATGGCCATGGCCTGGTGATGCTCAGCGTTGAACGGCTCGCCGCCTTGTGGATCAATAGCTTCCAGCTGATAACGCTTCAGGGTGTCCTGGAACATTTTCAGGGTCAGCTCGATCCCTTCGCGCATTGGGCGGATGTTTTCGTCATCCGGGCTGGACAACTCAAGGCCACGTTCCAGGCTGTCGATGATCGGCAGCAAGTCACCAGCGAATTTTTCCAGTGCGAACTTGTGGGCCTTTTCTACATCCTGCTCGGCACGGCGGCGGACGTTCTGCAGATCGGCGGCAACACGCAAAGCCTGATCATTCGCAGCGGCCAATTGCTCTTCGAGCACTTGCACACGAGTTGCCATGCCATCGCCGGCAGCCGCATTAGCGTCTGGAGTTTGCGTATCCTGCGTCTGTTCGTCAGCCATAGTTTTCTCCTTTCAAAATCATGCGCGAACTCAACTCGCGCTTCTGTTCCGGTATATGGGGCCACAATTTCCAGGTTCAAGGGCGCGAGCGTTACCAAAAGTCTTTCGTGTGCTCCGGATCAATTCCTGCACAGTCATTCCTGATTGCGCTAAAAAAACAAGCCATTCAAGCAAATCGAGCTAAGCGCCAGGATTGTCAGGCCAGAACAAAACACTGTATAAATAACCAGACCTAACGCCTGGGAGCGGCCGTCATGCTCGTGCACCTGTCTGTACATAACTACGCCATTGTTGAACACCTGGATCTCGAACTGGATCGCGGGATGAGCGTAATCACAGGCGAAACCGGCGCCGGCAAGTCGATCATGCTCGACGCCCTGGGCCTTACCCTCGGCGACCGCGCCGACAGCGGCGTCGTGCGCCCGGGTGCAGACAAGGCCGACATCCTGGCAACCTTCGACCTGGCGGACATTCCAGAAGCCGAAGCCTGGCTCGTCGAACGCGACCTGAATAACGACGGCCCGTGCATCCTGCGCCGTGTCATCACCGCCGAAGGCCGCTCACGTGGCTATATCAACGGCACGCCCTGCCCCCTTGGCGACTTGAAAGCCCTGGGCGAGTTGCTGATCGACATCCACAGCCAGCACGAACACCAGTCCCTGCTGAAAACCGACACTCACCGCCGCCTGCTCGACGAGTACGCCGGCGCCACCGACCTTGCGCGCCAAGTACAGCTGGCCGCCCAGCGCTGGCGCCAGACGCGCCAGGAGCTGGAACGCCTGTCCAATTCCGGTGACGAGCAGCGCGCTCGCCACCAATTGCTCAGCTATCAACTCGAAGAACTCGAAAGCCTGGGCCTGGGCGAAACAGAACTGGAACAGCTTGAGCAGGAACACAAGAACCTGACCAATGCCGAAACCCTGCTGGGTATTTGCCGTCAGGTGGTCGAGCAATGCAGCGAGAGCGATTCCGGCAATGTGCTCAATGCGCTGACCGCCAGCCTCAATCGCCTGTCCAGCGTGAACAATGCCTCCGGTTCCTTGAACGAAGCGACCACCCTGCTGACCAGTGCGCAAATCCAGGTCGAGGAAGCCGTTGGCGAGCTGAATCGCTTTCTGGACCACTTCGACGCCGACCCGGCACGACTGCAGGAAATCGAAGAACGCCTGGACACTATCTATACCCTGGCGCGCAAGCATCGAATCCAGCCAACCGAAGTGGCAACGATGCAGCAGAAACTGCTGGATGAAATCGAAACCCTGAATGCCAATGACGAATCCATTGAGCGCCTTGCCGATGAGCTTGCTGCTTTTGCCCGACACTATCAGGAGAAGGCACAAGAGCTGAGCGACCTGCGCCAACAGGCTGCCGGCGGCCTCGCCAGCGCCGTGGAACAGGAAATCCAGCGACTGGGCATGCCTGGCGGGCGCTTTACCATTGAGCTGCGGGCCAATGCCAACAACGAACTGCAACCCCACGGCCTTGAACAGGTAGAACTGCTGGTCAGCGCCAACCCTGGGCAGCCGCTCAAGGCGCTGGCAAAAGTGGCGTCCGGCGGTGAGTTGTCGCGGATCAGCCTGGCGATCCAGGTCATTACCGCGCAAACGTCTCGCGTACCAACACTGGTATTCGACGAAGTGGACGTGGGCATTGGCGGGCCGACGGCGGAAATTGTCGGCCAATTGTTACGCCGCCTGGGGGATCGCGGCCAGGTACTGACGGTCACCCACTTGCCACAAGTGGCGGCCCAAGGGCATCAACACCTATTTGTACATAAAGTGCGCGGCAGCGATGCGACGCACACGGCCGTGTCCAAGCTGAACAAGTCGGAACGCGTGGAAGAGGTAGCGCGGATGCTCGGTGGCATCGACTTGACCAAAGAGTCGTTGGCGCACGCGAAGAAAATGGTGGTGGCGTCAAAGGCCTGACCTGCCACTTTTACCTTTATATAGAAAGCACGAAGGCGACCCTAGGGTCGCCTTCGATCGTTTCACAGGGCAAATCTGCGCTGTTTTTACTTTTTCTTACGGATGTACAACACGAGATTGTGGTCAACCAAATCGAAGCCATGCTCCTCAGCAATCTTGTGCTGCAGCGCTTCGATTTCCGGACTGGTGAACTCGATAACCTCGTTGGTATCCAGGTCAACCATGTGGTCGTGATGACCACCGTCAGCCAATTCAAACACCGCATGGCCACCGTCGAAATTGTGACGAACCACCAGCCCTGCGGCCTCAAACTGGGTCAGTACACGGTAAACCGTGGCCAGGCCAACGTCTTCGTTTGAGTCCATCAGCGCCTTGTAGACATCTTCGGCACTCATGTGGCGCTGCTCAGCAGAATCGAGCATTTGTAGAATCTTGACTCGTGGCAGAGTCACTTTAAGACCGGCTTTGCGTAGTTCGCTATTTTCAACCATGGTTAGCTTTCTCGCGGATGCTGCTTCGCAGCTTCTCTTAATACGGGTATGATCGGCGTTTACGTTGTCCCAGCCAAGATAGTGGAAGTCGCCCACCGATGCAAAACACCAAGCTCTTGCTAACCAGTTTCACCTTTGTGGGACTGCTCGCACTCGCCGGTTGTTCATTCCCCGGGGTTTACAAAATCGACATCCAGCAGGGCAATGTCGTCACGCAGGACATGATAGACCAGTTACGCCCGGGAATGACCCGACGGCAAGTACGGTTTATCATGGGCAACCCCCTGCTGACCGACACTTTCCATGCTGATCGCTGGGATTATCTCTACAGCATCCAGCCTGGTGGCGGTGAACGCCAACAGGAACGCGTCAGCGTCATTTTTAATGGCAATGACCAGCTTGTGAGCCTGTCCGGCGACTTCATGCCCGGTGTAAGCCGTGATGAAGCCCTGCTCGGCAAGGACAACGGCACCACCCCGACTGCGCCGGCGCAGGAAGGCGAGAAGCCGAAGTCCGAAGTACCGGCCAAGCCGGGCTCCTTGCTCGACAAGATCCAGAAAGACGTCGACGGCGTGGAAACTGTTCCAGTCCCGACGCCGCAGCCTCTGGACACCAGCCCGCAGTAAGTTTGCGGCGCTCAACAAAAAGCCCGGCATGCCGGGCTTTTTGTTGCCTGCCATTTGGCAAGCCTAGGAATTCTGTTGCCTGGCCAAGGCAGCCTTGGCGGCACGCAACCGGCGCACCTCCTTCGGGTCCGCCAGCAAGGGCCGGTAGATCTCAATCCGATCACCTGCCTGCACAGCCCGAACCTCAGGGTCCGCAACCACCTTGCCAAAGATCCCCAACGGGCATTCCGCCAGCACCACTTCAGGAAACTGCGCCGCAATCCCCGATGCCTGCACCGCCGCCCGCAGGCTGGTGCCCGACGGCACCGCCACCACTCGCAAGACCTGGCGATCCTCGGCGGCATACACCACTTCAATCTCAACCATGCAATTGCTTGGCGCGCTGGCAGAACGCGTCCACCAGGGTATTGGCCGCCTGATTGAACAAAGGCCCCAACGTCGCGCGCACAAGCGGCCCCGCGTAATCAAAGGAAAGATCCAGGCTGATCTTGCACGCCTTGTCAGTCAGCGCCTTGAATACCCACACACCGTGAAGTTGGGTAAATGGCCCTTCCTGCAGATTCATCTCGATGGATTTCCCAGGCACCAAGACATTGCGCGTAACAAAGTGCTGGCCAATCCCGCCCTTCGCCACGCCGACACTGGCCACCATGTGCTCATCACTGCTTTCCAGCACTTCGGCGGCCGAGCACCACGGCAAGAACTCCGGGTAACGCGCCACGTCGTTGACCAGGTCATAGAGCGCCTGCGCCGGATAGGGCAGCAGGGCCGAACGTTGAATGTGCGTCGTCATGTGAGCGTTATTTCCACTGCTGAGGCAAACATCGCGAAACAACAGGCCGATCCGCGAGAGAAAAAAACCAAAGAACTGCCCGTATTGTCCGGGATTCATCCAACACGCTCAAGCACGCAGGTTGACCGTAGCCGACACGCTCGCAACTCCCTATAATGCCGCCCCTATGGCTAAACAAAAGAAACACCCCACAGGGACCATCGCGCAAAACAAAAAGGCGCGACACGATTACTTCATCGAACATCGGTTCGAGGCTGGCTTGGTCCTGGCCGGCTGGGAAGTAAAGAGCCTGCGTGCCAGCAAGCTGCAACTGGTTGACAGCTACGTGCTGCTCAAGGATGGCGAGGCGTGGCTGCTGGGCAGCCATATCACCCCGCTGACCACCGCGAGCACCCACGTGATTGCCGACCCGGTGCGCACACGCAAGCTATTGCTCAATGCGCGCGAGCTGGAAAAACTCGCCGCTGCCGTACAGCAGAAAGGCTATGCCTGCGTCTGCCTGTCCTGGTACTGGAGCAAGCATCTGGTCAAGTGCGAAATCGCACTGGGCAAGGGCAAGAAGGAATACGACAAACGCGATACCGAGCGCGAACGCGACTCCAATCGCGAGCTGCACCGCGCCGTGCGCAACAAAGGCAAGGAAGAATAATCCTTGCCGCGCTGTAGCCTTGGGTGGGTCACCCTTGGCTACATGCCTTTGCGCCGCTCCGCCCGTGCCACGCGCTGAACCTCCTGACGCACCTCTTCCAACACTTCCTGCACATACTGCAAATGACGTGTGGAGACCTCGCGAGCTTCCTCTGCCCGCCCTTCGATAATTGCCAGGTACAAAGCCCGGTGCTGACTGATTAGCATGTCGCGGGTTTCCGTACGCTGCTGATACATGCCACCAATGTTGGTCACCACATTGCGCTTGAGCAAATCGAACAGCCCACGAATGGTATGCAGCAACACGGCGTTATGACTGGCCTCGGCAATCGCCAGGTGAAAGCTCGCATCTGCCGCACCTTCCTCCGCCCGACTGACCTCATCGACACGCGCATAGCAATCCTGCAGCGCCTCAAACGCCGAGGTCAGCCGCTCACGATCAACCTCGGTGGCGCGCAACGCCGCGTAATAGGCGCATGACGCTTCAAGGGTCTGGCGAAACTCCAACAGATCACGCTGCGCCTCGGGATTGTTTTCCAACAGGTGCAGCAACGGATCGCTGAACGTAGACCCTAACGAATCAACGACGTAGTTCCCCCCGCCCTGGCGACTGACCAGCAAGCCCTTGGCGGCCAGTTTCTGGATCGCCTCACGCAACGACGGGCGCGACACACCAAACTGCTCCGCCAGTGCGCGTTCGGCCGGCAAACGCTCGCCCGACTTCAGCGTGCCCTCAAGGATCATCCCCTCAAGCTGCTCGACAATATCGTCGGACAAACGGCGCTGACGCACCTGATCAAACCCCATAACTCATTCTCCACCATCCCGACCACTCGCCGGGCCCTCTATTCTCGCCTATCGCAGCGCTTGCAGCACCTATCAGAGCACTCTGGATTTACCCGCTCAGCCCCCCCCACCCACCGACCTACGACCAAAGTTTCGCGGGCGGCAAATTGACACACCACCCCGAAGACTCTTAACCTAGCCAACAGCGATTGTAAATTGGTATTACCAATTAACCAAGCTAACAAAAAATGCATGACCAACAACAATTAGGGGCCACCCCATATGCAAACCTGGCAACAGCTCTACAGCCCTCTCGGCAGCCTTGGCCTGTCCGCACTGGCCGCCGTTATTCCCATCGTGTTTTTCTTTCTGGCCCTGGCCGTGTTCCGCCTCAAAGGCCACGTGGCCGGCAGCATCACCTTGGCCCTTTCGATCCTGGTGGCGATCTTTGCCTTCCAGATGCCAGTCGACATGGCGCTTGCCGCCGCCGGCTACGGTTTTGCCTACGGCCTGTGGCCCATCGCATGGATCATCGTCGCCGCTGTCTTCCTCTACAAATTGACCGTCAAGAGCGGCCAGTTCGAAGTCATCCGCAGCTCGGTCCTGTCGATCACTGACGATCAACGCCTGCAAGTGTTATTGATTGGCTTCTGCTTCGGCGCCTTCCTCGAAGGCGCTGCCGGCTTTGGCGCCCCTGTGGCGATCACCGCCGCGCTGTTGGTGGGCCTGGGTTTCAACCCGCTGTACGCCGCAGGCCTGTGCCTGATCGCCAATACCGCACCGGTGGCATTCGGTGCACTGGGCATCCCGATCATCGTTGCCGGCCAAGTCACCGGCATCGACGCGTTCAAGATTGGCGCCATGACCGGTCGCCAACTGCCGCTGCTGTCGTTGTTCGTACCGTTCTGGCTAGTGTTCATGATGGACGGCCTGCGCGGCGTTCGTGAAACCTGGCCGGCCGCACTGGTCGCGGGCCTGAGCTTCGCCATCACGCAATACTTCACGTCCAACTTCATCGGCCCGGAACTGCCGGACATCACCTCGGCCCTGGCCAGCCTGATCTCCCTGACCCTGTTCCTGAAAGTCTGGCAACCCAAACGCACCGCAGGCGCGCAGATTGCCGGCGCGACCACCAGCGCCGCCGTAACCGCCAGTGCCGGCGGCTTCGGCCTGCCGCGCAGCACCGTGGCATCGCCTTACAGCCTGGGGGAAATTTTCAAGGCCTGGTCGCCCTTCCTGATCCTGACCGTGCTGGTCACCATCTGGACCCTCAAGCCGTTCAAGGCCATGTTCGCCGCGGGCGGCTCGATGTACAGTTGGGTGTTCAACTTCGCCATCCCGCACCTGGACCAACTGGTGGTCAAGGTCGCCCCGATTGTGACCAACCCGACGGCGATTCCAGCCGTGTTCAAATTGGACCCGATCTCCGCAACCGGTACGGCGATTTTCTTCTCCGCGCTGATCTCGATGCTGGTGCTGAAAATCGATATCAAAACTGGTCTGACCACTTTTAAGGAAACCTTCTACGAGCTGCGCTGGCCGATCCTGTCCATCGGCATGGTGCTGGCCTTCGCCTTCGTCACCAACTATTCCGGCATGTCCTCCACCATGGCGCTGGTATTGGCTGGCACGGGCGCAGCCTTCCCGTTCTTCTCGCCTTTCCTCGGCTGGCTGGGCGTTTTCCTGACAGGCTCGGACACCTCATCCAACGCCCTGTTCAGCTCGTTGCAAGCCACCACTGCGCACCAGATCGGCGTCAATGACACCCTGCTGGTCGCGGCAAACACCAGCGGCGGCGTGACCGGCAAGATGATCTCGCCGCAATCGATTGCCGTGGCATGCGCAGCCACTGGCCTGGTCGGCAAGGAATCGGACCTGTTCCGCTTCACGCTCAAGCACAGCCTGTTCTTTGCCACCATCGTCGGCCTGATTACGCTGGCCCAAGCCTACTGGTTCACCGGTATGCTGGTGCACTAAGGCCTGCACGCAATAGAGTAAGAATCGACGCCGGACCACGGTTCCGGCGTCAGCTATTTCTGGAGGACCGATGAGCCTGCCTGCTGCTTTCCTGCACGACGTCGCACACCTGATCCCGAACGATCGGCGCTTCGACGACCCGCTTTCCACCCTCGCATTCGGCACCGACGCCAGCTTTTACCGGCTTGTCCCACAGTTGGTTATCCGCGTGGAGTCAGAAGACGAAGTCGTCGCCCTGCTGCAACTGGCCCAGCGCGACCGCGTTCCCGTGACCTTCCGTGCAGCCGGCACCAGCCTGTCTGGGCAAGCCATCAGCGACTCCGTGCTGATCGTGCTGGGCGATAACTGGAACGGCCGCGAGGTTCGCGGGCAAGGCACGCAGATCCGCCTGCAACCCGGCGTGATCGGTGCCCAGGCCAACGCGTGGCTGGCGCCATTCGGACGCAAGATCGGGCCAGACCCGGCGTCGATCAACGCCTGCAAAATTGGCGGCATCGTCGCCAACAACGCCAGCGGCATGTGCTGCGGCACGGCGCAAAACACCTACCACACCCTCGCGGGTATCCGCCTGGTATTGGCTGACGGCAGCCGCCTGGATACCGAAGATACGGCCAGCGTTGCGGCCTTTCGTGAACAACAGGGTCCGCTGCTTGAACGCCTGGCGACACTCGGTCGCGAGACGCGGGCAAATGCTGAATTGGCGGCCAAGATCCGCCACAAATACCGTCTGAAAAATACCACCGGCCTGTCCCTCAACGCCCTGGTAGATTTCGATGACCCGCTGGAAATCCTCAGCCACCTACTGGTGGGATCTGAGGGCACCCTGGGGTTTATCAGCGCCGTAACCTACGACACGGTGATCGACCACCCGAACAAAGCCTCCGCGCTGATTGTGTTCCCGGACGTCGAGACGTGCTGCAATGCGGTGACGGTGCTGAAAACCCAGCCTGTCTCGGCCGTTGAACTGCTGGATCGGCGCAGCATGCGTTCGGTGCAGGACAAACCCGGCATGCCCGCATTCGTACAGCACCTGTCGGAAAACGCCTGCGCACTGCTGATCGAATCCCGCGCGGCGTCGCCTTCGCTGCTGCAGGAACAACTGGCACTGATCATGGCGTCTCTGGCCGTGTTCCCGGTGGAAAAACAGGTCGACTTTACCGAAGACCCGCTGGAAAACGCGCGCCTGTGGGCCATTCGCAAAGACACCTTCCCGGCTGTCGGCGCCGTGCGTAAAACCGGCACCACGGTGATTATCGAAGACGTGACCTTCCCGGTCGAACAGTTGGCCATTGGCGTCAACCGCCTGATCGAACTCTTCGACAAACATCACTACGACGAAGCCATTCTTTTCGGACACGCCCTGGAAGGCAATCTGCACTTTGTGTTCACCCAAGGCTTCAACAGCGCGCAAGAAGTCACACGCTACCAGGCATTCATGGACGACGTGGCACAGTTGGTGGCCGTGGAGTTTGGCGGCTCGCTGAAGGCCGAACACGGCACGGGCCGCAACATGGCGCCGTTTGTCGAGCTGGAATGGGGCAGCGATGCCTATCAGCTGATGTGGCAACTCAAGCGCCTGTTGGACCCTAACGGCATTCTCAACCCGGACGTGGTCCTCAGCGAAGACCCGCAAATCCACCTCAAGCACCTCAAGCCGCTGCCGGCCGCCGACGAGCTTGTGGATAAGTGCATCGAGTGTGGCTTTTGCGAACCGGTGTGCCCGTCCAAAGGCCTGACACTAAGCCCGCGCCAGCGCATTGTGATCTGGCGCGACATCCAGGCGAAGCAACGCGCCGGCATCGACACCACCGAACTCGAAGCGGCCTATCACTACCAAGGCATCGAGACGTGCGCCGCCACCGGCCTGTGCGCCCAACGCTGCCCCGTAGGAATCAACACCGGCGACCTGGTGAAAAAACTGCGCAGCCGCGACGCCGACCGTACGAAAACCGCCGAATGGCTGGCCACCCATTTCTCCACCGCACTGCAAGGCGCACGCTTTACCTTGCACGTGGCCAATGGCGCGCGGATGCTGTTGGGCGCGCCCCGCCTGGCGAAGCTGTCAGCCACGGTCACCAAACTGTCCAAGGGGCAGATCCCGCAGTGGTCCAACGCCATGCCCCAGCCGGAAAAAGCCATCCGTTTCAGCCCGCCCGTGACCGACGAGCGGCCGCGCGTGGTCTACCTGGCCGCCTGCGTCTCACGCGCCATGGGCCCGGCAGCTGGGGATAAAGAGCAAATGTCGCTGTACGACAAAACCCGTGGCCTGCTGGAAAAGGCCGGCTATCAAGTCGTCTCTCCCGACAACCAGGACAACCTCTGCTGCGGCCAGCCCTTCGCCTCCAAAGGTTATGCCGAACAAGCCGAACACAAGCGCCAGGAACTGATCGGCGCCCTGCTCCACGCCAGCCGTGGCGGCCTCGACCCGATCTATTGCGACACCAGCCCCTGCACCCTGCGCCTGGTGCAAGACTTGGCCAACACACGCCTGGACCTCTACGACCCCGTGCGTTTTATCCGCACCCACCTGATGGACCGCCTCGACTTCACACCACAGGACGCCCCCATCGCCGTCCACGTGACCTGCAGCACCCAACATCTGGGCGAAAGCCAGGCTCTGATCGACCTGGCCCGCCGCTGCGCAAAAAACGTGGTCATTCCGGAAGGCATCCATTGCTGCGGCTTTGCCGGCGACAAAGGCTTTACCACGCCGCAACTCAACGCCCACTCACTGCGCTCCCTCAAGGACGCCGTGCAATATTGCAGTGAAGGCATCTCCACCAGCCGCACCTGCGAGATCGGTCTGACCCAGCATGGCGGCATTGATTACCACGGGCTGGTCTACCTCGTGGACCGCGTCACCCAAGCCCGCGCCCACTGACCCGGCAAAAAAACCGAACCCCTGCGCGCAGGCGTAGTCATCTGCATAGGCCTCGGCGAACGAGGCCCCTCAGTGATGTCGCTGGCAGCCCGTGAACGCCAGCAGCGTCGAGCCCTTTTGCGCAAGGAGATACCCTATGAAGCGTTCCGCTCTTGCTGGCTTGTTCATCACCGCTGCGATGCTGGCCTCCCCCGTTTTCGCTGCCGGTGAACCCGATCTGTGCCAGATCAACCTGGACAAAATCAACAACGGCAAAGCCCTACTCGCCACTGACACCAGTGGCAAAAGCGGCGAAATAGACACTGCCGTCTCTCAGGCCAAGGCGGCGCATGCCGCAGGTGATGACAAAAAGTGCATCGAGATCACCTCCAAGGCCCTGCAAGACCTGCAGAACAGCGAGAAAGGCGGCCAATAGACGCCTCACCCGCTCGGGGCCAACCTTCGGGTTGGCCTTCCGTGACGGTTTGGCGTACACTGCACAGGCTTGTCACTCACTATGAAACAACGAGTTACAAGCACGGGGCCGTTTAGGATTCGACGCCGGTTGCGAAACTTTAGGTGCATGCCGAGTTGGTAACAGAACTCGTAAATCCACTGTTGCAACTTCTTATAGTTGCCAATGACGAAAACTACGGCCAGGAATTCGCTCTCGCTGCGTAAGCAGCCTTAGCCCTGAGCTTCTGGTACCTTCGGGTCCAGCAATCACCAGGGGATGTCTGTAAACCCAAAGTGATTGTCATATAGAACAGAATCGCCGTGCAGTACGTTGTGGACGAAGCGGCTAAAACTTACACAACTCGCCCAAAGCACCCTGCCCTTCGGGTCGCTGAGGGTTAACTTAATAGAAACGGCTACGCATGTAGTACCGACAGCGGAGTACTGGCGGACGGGGGTTCAAATCCCCCCGGCTCCACCACTTCAACAAAAAAGACGCCCTCGGGCGTCTTTTTTTGTGTCTGGAATTCAGTGAATGCAGGGCTTTTAGCGCTTGTGAGATCTTCCAGCCCCTTTGGTACCCCGGACTGCCAAATACTGTTTTCAGGATACCAAAACGGTGCTGGAGGTAGCCCCCAAGCCTGCTGACGCAACCCACCTCTCCGATCGCCAGCTCAAGGCAGTCAGGGGGACGGGTAAAAACTTCGTGCTCGGAGACGGCGATGGCTTATTGCTTCAAGTACGCGCGAGCGGCTCGATGATGTGGAATTTCAATTACTGCAAGCCCCCCCCCCCCCCCGCCAACGCTTCACTCTCGCAAACCGACGACCAGTCATTCACATTAGCAATTTCGCCGCGCTCACCCAGCTACACTAGGAGGCTTTTGACGTGGCGTGGACGATAGCTATCGTGGAATTTTCCCCGAGCCTGAGCCCGCCTCATCAAAAATGAATCGGTAATTGCAAAAAGGGTTGCCTGCTTATTTTAAAAGATAAGTAGAGACTCTGTAGCCCAGCAAAACTTCACCTATGTTTTGCAGGAGGCCTGCCCGGGGCTTTTACCCCCCCATCAGGGTGAACGCTTGATGACAGGTTCTTTCAGATGAAACCAAATTCCGTCATTTTTTTTCGAAATGTAGCTCTGCTAATACCTAATACTTTCGTTGCCAAAGTCTGATTCTCTCCGCAATGCTGATACACAAAGCGAAACAACTCACGTTCAACCTCGCCAGTGAAAACCTTGTAAATCCCATCGCTTGGAATTTCCCCATCCAGGATTTCTAAATAACTAGCCAATGCTACAACAACTGAACTCCTGAGGTTTACATTATGCATAATAAACTCATCTCTATATCATACAAACCAACAGCAATCTACCTATTGCTGCATGCCACTTAAGTGTTTTCCGATCTATCTGAATTAGTTAGCATTCGACTTATAATAAAGCCCACACAAGGGCTTTATTATTTAGTACGTCAGAAGCAATCTATCTGTAACCAAGTGATCCTCTAAGCTCTTTCCATCCATTTGGAAGCGCTTCAGCATCGAACGACCAACATTGATAAATACTTCTTGCTCAAACAAACCATCAGGAACATCTACATCACATAGCTTTTTTCCGGAAAATTTCGTTCCATCAATACTCAACGCAACATAAACTCCACGACGCTTGCATTCATCTATTTTTTTGAGCAAACGGCTGAGAGAGAAAGACTGCGCACCATATAAAATTGCTTGACTATCAACATAGGGCGGATCGCAATAAATCAAATCCCCTTGTTTTGCTTTATCCATCGACACTTCAAAATCACACAAGAAAAACTCAACACCTTTTGTTCTTTCGCTCCACAAATCAACCCTATAAGCAAACTTTTCAGGCGACATGGGATTGTGCGCCCCGCAAGGGGTGGACATAAAACCGTCTTTTTTCCGGAATCTCACGACGCCACCGTAGCAGGAGCGAAGTATGAAAACGAGATCAGCCCCATTAGGACAAGCATTATAAGAATCTAGAACCTTCTTATATGCCTCTTTTTTTCCCAGTATCGCCACGAGTTCATATCGATCCTGATACCATTTCTTAAGCAACTCTTTATCGCCACGTAACGCCGCCCATATTTCTACGAGCGGGGGGAATACGTCACTTGCAATCGCTTTGGCTGGGCTTAAAGTCCCGAGGACTCCACCACTCCCCAGAAACGGTTCGAAATATGTACCGTAATATTCTGGAAAATAACTAATAATATCTTCAGCTTGTTTTTGCTTATTCCCTACCCACTTCAGTAGTTGGCTTTTGAACGCTTGGGATTTTAGAGGCGGGGTTTTCAGCCCCTCAGCCTCAAAAAAATCTCTCTGTATGTGCCCCAAACTCACGCCCTCAACTGATCAATATTCTGATTTTGAATATCGTAGCAGACATTTTATATTGTGTAAATGGCCAAAATTCAAAGATATAATTTAATTCTTCGTCAATATCGTCTTGAGGCTGGAATTACTCAAGCGCAACTTGCTGAACGCATCAACGAAACACAATCGTTTGTCAGTAAATACGAAAGTGGTGAGCAGCGTTTAGATTTATATGAGTTAGAACGCATTTGCGACGCTATTGGGGTGCCGCTAATGGACTTTATAGGGAAATATCTTGAAAGCAGACATCCGTTTTCTGAGCCAGACTAGAGAATTCTGGGCTAATGTTCGCACTATTAGCCAGGAAGTCGGTTACACAGACAGGTCCAGCAAAACCATTCTAATACCAAACCGACCGCAACTACACAACGCTTTCAACAAACTCAATTTATCGCTCGCTCACATTGAAGATCAGTACGGAAACCTCACACAATTTGGCAGCGTGCTAATCGACTACTTCGTTTATCGCGCTGACATCTTGAACAACGTTGTTCGCGGAAATCTGATGAACAAAGATCAGGCGGAAGAGGTGTTTTATCAACTTCATGATAAATTGCGTCCTACTTGCCCGCTACCCATGAACAAGCAGAAGGCGGAAAAGAAGAATTACGCCTTCCTTACAGGCATGGTTAATATGCTGGTTGAAGCAAATATCGGGGGATACCATTGCGACTACGACCCGAGAAGTTTGACCACGGTTACCCACAACCGCATGCCTTTGAGAACCCTTTCGCGTCGGGTCGATGGTGCGTTCCCAGCTGTAATTAACCCCATCGCCATATGGGAAATCAAAGAGTATTATTACACAACCACTTTCGGCAGCCGTGTTGCTGACGGTGTGTACGAGTCTCTCCTGGACGGTATGGAGCTGTCCGAATTAGAACAAGCAGGGCACCAGCGAATTCATCACATGTTAGTCGTTGACGACTACTTCACTTGGTGGGAGTGCGGCCGCTCTTATCTGTGTAGAATAGTTGATATGCTGCACATGGGGTATATTGACGAAGTGATTTTTGGCCGAGAGGTCATTCACAGGCTTCCTGTCCTTGTTAACGAATGGAAACGACAACTCGACGCACGCCAAGTATTCGCGCAGTAATTTAGCCCTCAAATAAAAGCCCACCAAACGGTGGGTTTTTATTACCCCCCCCAAAAATCTAAAGCTTGAAAGTTCTAACGCAAAAAAAAAAAACCCAAAACGACGCCCAAGAGGGCAGTCAGATTAAACCAGCAGCTTAATTCAAAGTAGTCAGTAGTAAAGCCACTCTATCAAGCGAGCCCCCTGAAGGCCAAAGCTGTCAGCTCTTCATATAATGGGACGTCGATTTCCATTCTTTTATAATGACCAATGTATCTTGAGCACATACAACCCATGCCGGCCATCGAGTCTACTGCGGTTGATGAGGTAGAGTTTCCTGCAAGATACGTATCTCCCCCCTCCATCTTCTCCCACCTCCCCCGTGTAATCCAATGTAATGCCCTGTAATACCCCCCACCCCCCAACCAGACAATACTCCCCCCACGGACCATCAACACAACAGGCCCCCGTACCCTCAACGCAGTAAATGGAGAACGATCCCCATGGCTAACCTGTATCAGTTGACGCTGAAAAACAACTCCGTGAATCCATGGACTTTCTATGTCTATCAGAAAGCCCCCGATAACGCCTCCAGCAATATCTTCTCGCTGGCGTGGTTCGCCAGCCCGTTCACCATCGCCACAGGTACGCAGATCACCTTTGATTGGACGATCGAGTACGGCTTCGTTTGGGGCGCAGTGGGTGATGTGATTCCGGGTGTCACGTTCAACGCTTCCGACGTGGTGGAAGGTGATTTGACCGACAGCAATACGATCAAGTTTTCCAACGAAGACAACACGCCGTCCTTTTCGACCCCGGTCAAAGGCAGCCCTTCCGGCTCGCTGGTGATCAGCGCTGACGGTTCGATCCCGAACAATAAGTTCTCGGTCGGCCTGAGCGTAGGGGGTTCTCCGGCGTTCGTCATGAAAGCGGGTCCTAACCTGGTGCATCAGTTCACGCCAACGCCGACTTACTACATCGCGGCCGGCAGTGAAATCAAAGTCGGGACTATCCTCGATGTCACCACCGTGAATCCGACGCAACAAGTGATTTTCCCTGACAACGTTTACAAACTGTCCTACGCCTTGGGTACGGACAACCGCTGGGTCGCCATCTAAGTAGAAGTGCGGCGGCGTCCGGGCAGCCCTGACGTGGCCGTCGCCGGTAGCGGGCAGGGCTTGACCGTCGCGTCAGCCACGCCCGTGATCGGTCTACGTTCCCAGCCTTGGAAAACACACTATGCGCAGCACTCCCCACTACACGCTGTGGTTCGTCAATCAATCACTTCGCAGTGGCCAGGCCTGCCTTTACCACGACTTGGCCAACGCCGCCTGCAATCAGCAGGGGGTGCGTCAGCATGCGTGGCGCGTCGCGGGTGCCAATCCGGGGGTGGTGGTCTGTTTTGAATGGGCGCTGGACTACGATTTCGTGTGGCTCGATGACAGCGAGGCGGCCAGTCGTTGCCAATTCGTCAGTGCCAATCAGGCGCTGGGAAGCACAGTGAGTCTTACCCAGACGCCCTTCGGTTATGAGTTCCGAGAGCGGTCCGACCCTACGCCCAATGGCCAACTGGCGATCCAGGGTGACCGCAGTCTCATCGCCTCAACAGCCCCAAGCGCAGGCCTTGGCATGCAAGGAGGCGCCCTGTTCACCGTCAGCGCCGGCCCGAATATCACCACGGTGTTTACCCCTGCCGCAAAGGCACAGTTGTCCTATTGGATCAGCTTTGGCACCTATGATCTGCGGCCCAATGCAGCGCTGTATCCGGCCCAACTCAACCCTCCTGTACGCATACGCTTCCCCGATCAGGTCTACACCATGACGGTGGCACTGGATGCGCACAACGAGTGGACGCTGAGCACTGGCGAACCCTCGCTCAACCAGTTCAGGCACAACCCGGCATGACGGCCCCCACCTATAGCCTGCGCCTGGAAAACGCCTCCGGCCGCGACTGGACCTTTTTTGTCTACCAGGCCCCGACAGTTGCAGACAGTCGGATCGAGTCCCTGGTCTGGATCGCGAGCCCCAGCCGCGTGCCACCCGGCTCGCATGCACTGCTGATGTGGCACGCCACGTCGAGCTTTATCTGGTGCACCCACTCCCAACACCTGACGCCCATGCCGTTTACCGCCAGCGGCCTACACGCCGTGGATCGCAGGGGCGACCAGGGCGTGTTGTTCAATCAGGACAGTAATGGGCCACGCTTTGAACCGTGTGCCGTCACTGAAGCACCGGGAGCTTGGAGCATCGCCGTCGCGGACAACGTCCCCGACCATACCTACAGGATCGGCACCCGCATGGACGGTGCCAGCGTCCTGGCCTGCACGGCCATGACCTCACAGCTCTATGACTTCAGCGCCGATTACTGGATAGCCGCTGGCACGGATATCAGTGCCGCAAGCGTCATCGACAGCCACCACCGCAGCCCAACGCTGGCAGTGCGCTTTCCCGCCAACGTCTACACGTTGAGCTTTTATCTGGATGAAAAGCACCACTGGCACCCGGGCACGCCCTGCGCGCTTGCCGCTGGCTCCAGGCCCCTATCGCCGTCACCAACAGCGAGATTTCCCCGCAGCGCATTGCCCCCTACCGTCCCGTTACTTAAGGAATAACATGGCCAACTTAATCAGCATCGGCGCCATTACCACGCCAAATCCCACGCTTTTCGTCAAGATGGACAGCCTGTTCAGCGACCCTGTGGAGTACCGCATCCAGACGCTGTCCCCCGGTTCGCAGTGGCTGTATGTCAACCAATTCTGCTCATTGCTCACCACCTACTGGCTCAATGATGCAAATACTCCAAATGTCTACGGCATCCAGAACCTGGTTGACCACGTCAAGATTTCTGCGGCCCAGCAACTGATCAACCTGCAGAGTCTGGAGCAACAAACGACCGAAGCGAACAACGCGCTCGGCAACTCCCACTCGAAAGCCTTCCCGCTGCCAATGAGCCTCGATGCGGTCAACGACGAACTCAAGGACCTTCAAGTAGGTACCCGGATTTGGGCGGGTAATACGGTACATGTGGTGGGTTTTCTCATCACTGCTGTCACGCCAGTCGTCCCCACCACTCCCCCCACAACACCTGCCGAAACGCCGGGGCCTTACACGTACACGCTTTACGACTCCAACACCGGCGTCGTGGAAACAGGGCGAACCTCTTTGTCCCAATTGATCGTCAGGATGGGGTACAGCAGCCTGGTGATCTCTGCACCGGCATAACCGCCAACACTACCGCCAGCCTGCCCCCTCACCTCGGCAGCGCTGGCGCGCCGGCGCCGTCCCCCTTCATGCCGCCATCCTAGTCGAGTACCCGGAATGTCCGAGATCAAAGTGAATTTTCTCGTCGCCAAAGACGCGATGAACTACGTCCACCAGGGTCACTCCATCGGTACCGATGGCTGCTCCCCCGGCGTCGGCGTGATCATTCGCATGGCCGACGCTTCGCTCTGGTGCGCGCACCTCACGTGCAGCCTGCAAGGTCATTCCAATGAGTTTGCGGCGATACACAATGCGACATTCAGCGCATTGGCCAATACCCTCAAGGGCGTGCCGGTCAGCGTGGACGCTTGCACCCTGTCCTCGCTGGACCAAGCCGCTGGCGCGATCTGGGCCGGGGTTCGAGAGTACTTCGATGGCGCCAGACACCCTCGTCACTCGAAAGCCGCCCACATCAACACCAGCACCCACGGCATCTACGCGAACGCCCAGGGTGCAATCAGCTACGTGGGTGCCTCGCAAAACCTGGCGGGCCACCCGGCCGAGTACAACGGCCACGCTGTCGTGCCACCGCCGCTCAAGGGTTTTGATACGGATACGCGGCTGACTCAAGTGTTCCTGAACCGGATCGCCAACCAGAACTTCGCGTTTTGCCTGCGCTATCTTTCGCGGACGGAAGTCGAGGCGCCCGGCGACCTGAGTCCCAAGGAAGCGCAGCTCATCCTAGCCAATGGCTTGGCGCTGATGCCGGTGCAACATGCCCCGCCGTTTCAAAAGCCGGAGGCTGGATGGCGGCCGACCCAGGAGCTGGGCGCCAAGTATGGGGCTAGCGCAGCGAGCAACGCCCACACGGTCGGCGTCCCGCCTGGCGTCAGTGTGTGGATGGACCTGGAGGCCGTCGATCCGGGCGCCACGCCGCAGGACGTCATCGCGTACTGCAAAGCCTGGTACGCCGCGGTGGCCGCGCAGGGATATTTGCCGGGTATTTATGTCGGCTACGATTGCGGCCTGTCGGGTGAACAACTCTATGACCTGCCCTTCCAGGCCTACTGGAAATCCATGAGTCGAGTGCCGGACATTCCCCATCGCGGCTATCAAATGAAGCAATCTCCCAGCATCAGGACACAGGGCATCGAGGTCGACATCAACTACATGACCACCGATGCCAAGGGCGGGCGACCGCAGTGCTGGGCCCTTCACTCCGGCGACCAGAGCCCCCCTTCCAGCGATGAGCCGCGCATGATCTGAAAACACAAGCTGCCCATACGCAATTCACGCCGCCGCCGCTCGATCAGTTCCGGTGCCTGGCCGGTGGCCGCGATGGCCTGCCGGAACTGGGTACGCGCGCGGAAGATGTGAATGTTCAGATGGGCCTCGTCGATACCCAGGCTCTGGGCCAACTCCGCCGTCTCGATCCAGCCTTGGCTGGAAGCGTCCAGCCCGCGCTCGGCATCCCGCAAGCGGTGCCGGGCCAGCGCCAGCACGCTGTAATGATGGGTGCGCTCACCCAACGCGATCGACGCCGCGCGTGTGGCCACCTGCAAGGTGACGTGCTCCTCGTTCAGGCTCACCGCAAAATCGAGGCGCAGCGCCTCCTGGCGCGCTACAACATCCGTGTCTGTCATCGGTTCTGCTAGGTTGCCCATGATGTCCACCGTTCGGAATGCAAGTATCGAATGAATGGGGAAAACGCTGTTGGTGCAAGTATCTGTCGCTCAAAGCCACAAACGCGCCCAGCTCGGCCCGCAGCCGCTGGTGTATTTGATCAGGTAGTTGACCGCCGTGTTGCGCGGGTGGGTTTCATGTGGGCTGACGCCGGTCTCCAATGGCTTGCCTTGCGGGTCGGTCGGCGCAGAAGACACCGCCTGGCCGGATGCCGTGCTGGCCGACACGCCTTCCTCAACGACCATCACTTCCACGGACACGTTCTGGTAGGTATGTTCGTGAGTCAGCATCGCATCAGTCTGGCGCGAGCCAACGCCGGCATAGAGTTGAGTGTCGTCGATCGGGCTGGTGCGTGTGGCTGCATCCTTGTCGTTACCGGTGCCAGCGTCATTGCCGCGCAGGAACGTGCCGCGAAGATCAGGAATCGTGAACGTACCGTCGGCGCCGCCATACAGGTACCCAAGCACAGCGAACAGTTCCGGATAGCAGGCGACCATCAGCGAGCGTCCGTCGCAGATCATCCAACCCCACACCTCGATGGCTGGCAGGTCGCTGTCCGGCGCGGTGCTCCCGGGCAGGAACGGGTCCGGCGTGGGCTCGTCCAACGGACCAGCGAATGCGGTCACCGCACCGACCGGCAAGCTGCCGCCCGGCACCAGCCCCACCGGCCAGTCATCGTGAAAGGCCCTCACAGAATACCGTCCAGACAAACCCCATCGATGACCTGCATGGCCGTGGGCACCAGGACCTCCCAAGGCCGGCCGACGCACTGCACCTCATCGTGCGCGAGCCCTTGCGCCGACTTCAATGCGTTGGCAATCGCCATTTCATGGGCCTCGATGGGCACCGTCTCGCAACCTGCCGGCCAAAGCTGGCCTGAGGACAGCAGATAAAGCACGATCAGCGCCGTACGCGGCCGCACCGGCACCAATACCCGAGCCAGGTCGGCAGCCTGGAACGCCGCCAGTGGCGACACGCCCGCGCCGTCATCATCGAGCGCCAACGGGTAATGCGCACCGTCGTCCTGGCGGTAGAACTGAATGTTCATCTCATCCCATTCGAACATGTCATCGACGAATTGCACGCGCCCGGTCTCCGCCAAGCTGTCCTCGGCGAACGTCGGGCTTCCCGGGTCCAGGTAGCCGGTGAGGTTGGCGCAGCGTTGCTGCAACAGCGCCAGACAACCGCGCCGCAGCTCACGGCGCTCGACCCGCCGCGCCGCCAGGGCCGAGCGTTCCCGGGTAACGGGCGTCTCCAGGGCGGCGCTGTCGACACACAGCGCCTGTCGGGCGTCGAGCAAGGCGTTGTAGGTCTTGATCCGCCATTCGTCCATGGCATGGGCCGTGGGCACGCATTTGACGGTGATATTGACCCGCACCGGCTCAGGGGCAGGTGCAGGTGCCGGGGGCGTCACGGGCGCTTCCGGCTCGTCAGGCACCGAGGCGGCGGCCTGCGCGCGGCCCACGGCAACGATCAGGCTCTCGCCACAGCCAAAATGAATGGCGATGGGCTTATAGGGAATGGCGAAGGTATCGACGCCCACCATGATCGCCGGGCAGCTCGCTTGAGGTGCCGTGATAGCGCTGGCCGTGGCGATTTGTGCCTGGTACCCGGCCGGCACAGCGACAACCGCCGACGCCCCCTCCCCCAGCAATACCGAGACATCGCGCCGCGCCTGCGGCGGCGGGTTGATGGCGGTGCTGCGATATTCAGCGGCAAGGGCTGCGTAGTTGTCGGGCGTCATCTTCTTGAAGCTATCGACACCCTGCTGTTCCAGGGTTTTCGGCGGGCCGAACAGCGCGCGCTCATCCGGCGCAACATCGCGAAAATAGGCGGTGGCAGGGGCGACCAGCACAAACTCGACCATCAGCCGGCAGCCATAATTGACCACGCGCGCCTCGTACAGCTTGTTGACCCAACGCAGCACATAAATCTGATTGCTGGCGCCAGCACTGTTGTCGATATTACTGGTGATGGTTTCGGCCGTTTCATGCAGCACGCTGCTGCCGCGCACTTGGTCCACATTGCGACTGATGCGCTTGACCGTCTTGCTCAACACTTCGCGGGCAAAACGGGTGGCGTCATCGCTGTCTGGCCCACGCTGCACCGTGGTTGTCACGGGCCCGCCATTGACGGTGGCGACGGTCGGTGGCCCATAGGTGGTGCTCAGTTTGTTGTAGGTCTTGTTGGTGGTTTTTTCACCGATGGTGCGCGAAGTCTCGGTATGCAGGTCATCGCGGGCGTCGGCCGCACTGTCGTCAAGCGCCTGCGCGTCCAGGGTCTGTGACAGGCTGACATCCACCTGGCGCCGCACTCGCCGGCGGCTGATGTCCTTGCGCTCGCCGCGCATCAGGTTCTCGATGGCGGCAATTTCGCCGGGGACATGGCGCAACAAGCGCTGGCGCACCATTTGCAGATCACCGATGGAACAGGGCTCGATCCAGCCGCCTGCGACCGCCGGTGCAGCGGCCGGCGGGGACGTGTTGGCCGGTGGCGAGAAAAACCCGTGGGGCAAGGTGATCGTTGCCTGCATCAGCTCGCGCAAGGCGGTTCGCGTGAGCAGCGGCGTGCCGGCGGGAGGGGCGTAGACCTGGGACGCCAGATGGGCCATGACCAACTGGCTGCACAACGGTGTCAGCAACTGGGGCCTGCACCAAGGCACGACCACCAGCGCGAAATAGCTGTCCCAGAGCGTTGCGACCGCTTCGGCATAATTGGACGGCAGGTGGGTCGTGACCCACGTGCTGACGGTCTGAGGGTCGTAGTCCGACGCGAGTACGACTTCCTTCAACCGCGTCAGCAGCGCATAGGTGCCGGTTGAAAGCTGCTCCAGAGTCACGCACTGCGGTGACGTGTACGGCGCCGTCCCCTGGATGAACGACAGCGCCAGTTTGTCCATCGCAGCCCGGCTGGAACACTTGCTCAAGTCGCCATAGAAGCCCTGCGGCTCAGTACTGGGCGGCGGCGTGTACGACAGGAAGCGCCGTTGCGCCTGGGCCGCACTGATAAACGGCCACTGGCGAATGTACAGATAGGGGAAGAGTGCGGTATCCGCCGCAGGTATGGGCCTGAACGGCTCAGGCCTGGGCTCGGTGCACGGTTCGGGTTCGGGTTCGGGCTGCGGCGGCCAGGGCCTCGGCTCGGGCTG
Organism: Pseudomonas sp. 18.1.10; assembly: GCF_024655625.1. Taxonomy (NCBI): domain Bacteria; kingdom Pseudomonadati; phylum Pseudomonadota; class Gammaproteobacteria; order Pseudomonadales; family Pseudomonadaceae; genus Pseudomonas; species Pseudomonas sp. 18.1.10. Next base: position 12,173 of record NZ_JANLGL010000004.1, on the reverse strand, counting down.
ATCGCCTGCAACGCGGGTCAACACACCGTGCGCGGTCTGGGGCTGCGCACCGTCGGCCCCATGGGTGACCTCAACGCGCAGGATGGAAACTTCACAGCCCGCGACGCTTTCGTAATCCCAGTGCAGCCTGCCATAGGCCAGGTAACCGCCGGCAAAGCGAATATTGAAATGACTCGGCTGTGCGCACGCCACCTCGTCGCCCTCGAACGGGACAACTACGACATCGCCCTGGTCGGCATGGCCGTGGCCGGTACGGCGGATGCGGACCCTCACCGCCCAAAACCCGCCTGCGCTCGACTCCCATTCACTGGCGAAGCTGAGAGCTCCCTCCGGGGTCTCCCAGGGTGCTATCGGTGCATTTTCCATAAGACATCCCTGGCGTGGATACGGAGTGCGATTGCAGCCCGCAATCTAGTTGCCCCCCGGCACCACGGTGAAGTATCAGCACGTAACACCCCACCCGGCGTTACCGTAACAATACTTATGCGTGATGGCATCTTGCCCTAAGGTCAGCAGCGGGAAACGCCGGACGCCACGTGCGAAAGGCCGCTGGCTCAGGGTGTCCATGCTTGGATGGCAGGCATCATCTCAATACTGATTGGGTGTCTGGTTTGACAAGGACAAGTCCACGAACGGAAGAAATGCAGAAGGTAAAATCCATGCCAGACCGACTCGACTCCAGCAAATATCCCGTGGCTGCCTTCCGGGAGACCGTCACCGGATTCAACGCCGTCACGCATACCGCCAGAAAACGCCCCAAGCTCACAGACACCCTGCCCACATCGCCGTCGACGGCATTGATCGTGCCACCGGACAAGGCGGAAATCCGCGCCACGCTGGCTCTGGTGCTAGAGAATTCGCTGTTCTGCAAAGCGCCAAGACTGAGTCGCCTACTGCAGTTCCTGGTTGACCGCTACCTGAGCGACACGCTCCAGGACACCACCGAATATGGTATCGGCATTGACGTATTCGACCGCGACCCGGCCTTCTACAGCACGGGAGACGACCCCATCGTGCGCGTGCAGATCGGGCGCCTGCGGGAAAAGCTCAAGGCCTATTACTCAGAGTCCACACGAGGCGCCGGTGTGGTTATTTCCATTCCAATCGGGAGCTACATGCCCTTGATCCGACACGCCGATGACTCAGCCAAACGTTCGCAGATGTGCCCGCTGCTGGCCGTTCAGCCGCTGAAAAACCTGACCAGCGACCTCACCTGCCCGCTCTTTGCTCCCGGTTTGAACGAAGAGTTGAGTTGCCAACTGTTCAAGGAGTTTGGCAACAAGATCGTCACCTACTCCTTCTCGCAACACGCCAGCGAACCGGCGTTTGCATCGGCCGCCAGCCACCTGCTGGAGGGCAGCGTGCGCATCGATGGCAGCCTGATGCGCGTCTCGGTGCGCCTGATTAATGCCTCGACTGGCTCAATCGCCTGGTCCGATCAGATGGATCGGTACACCAAGCCCGGCATCGCGTTGCAGCAGGACCTGGCCCAGACCATTTGCGCAGGGCTGGAACGCCACTTTTTCAGCGGATGATCGATAAACCGAGACACTGCATTTGGATTGGCGGCTGCACCGGCGCAGAATATGCCGCCGTAATGGACCCACTGCCCCGGCCTCCAGAGGACAGCGGCAGCAAGCTTTGCCTACAAGGATGAACGCCGCATTGAATAGAAATTCCTACGCCTACCTGATACCGGTCGTCATTGGCTTTGTGCTGGTCACGGCGTTGCTGCTGGGCTGGGTACTGATTGTCTGGCCTTCTGTACACTTCAAACCGATGGCCGAAAAAATCTGTCTGATCTCATCGCCAGTGCTGGCAATCGCGTGGCTATTACGCCTGTGGCATACCAGAAAGGGCGAATGGCTACGCAAAAAACCGTTGGAGCGGTTGAAAGTTTTTCTCGGGGCCTTCATCGCGAGTGCCGTAGTCATGGTCTCGCTGCTAGCAGCAGTCATTTTTCTTACAAGCAGAACGCTCAGCAGCTACGACACCGCGTACGAATACGCGGGTAGAGGCCACCGTAGTTGCACAGGCATCCACGTGTTCGATACGGAAGTGAACAAACAGATCAAAATCTGCGAAGCCGGCAGCGGTGCTTATCAGGGTTGGGTGCGGGTGGAAAAACGTAGCGGGCCTCTGGGTTTTGTGGTGATAGGCGCTGTGCCCCTATGACCCTCCTGCGGCCAGATCGGCCGCGGGGCCGACCCCGCACTATTTATCCATCCGTTCACGAAATATTCAGAATCGCCGACCGATACTAGCCCATTGCAATGACCGCTCCCCCGAGCGCTCCCCTGCCCTGGTAGCCAGAATCCATGACGCGTCCTGTTCCTCTGCTGCTCCTGCTTGTTGCCCTGTTGTTTTTCTTCGCCCTTGGCAGCCATGAGCTGCAAGGCTCCACCGAAGCCCGCGTCGCCGGGATTGCGATGGCCATGCACCTGGACAACAACTGGGTGGTGCCGCAGTTGTTTCGCGAGCCCTTCCTGGAAAAACCGCCCCTGAGCCTGTGGCTCGATGCCGGGGCGATTCGCCTGTTTGGCGGTACCACTTGGGCGGTGCGCCTGGCGTCGGCGTTCGCCGGGCTGTTCAGCGTGATGCTGTTCTACGGGATGCTGCGCAAGTTCGGCCGGCCGCAGACCTTGGCGTTTTGCGCGGCGCTGATCCTGGCAACCATGGCCAGTTATTGGAGCAACGTGCGCGGCGTCGGTGAAGACTCGCTGCTCAGCCTCGGCGTGACCACCGCACTGCTGGCGTTCTACCAAGCCATGCGCCCGGAAAACTCAGGTTCCAAGGCGGGCGCATGGGCGCTGTTCACCGCGGGCATGGTGATCGCCACCCTGAGCAAAGGCGTACTGGGCCTGGCGATGCCGGGCATTGTGATTTTTGTGTACCTGGCCGTGACCAGTGTGATCGACAAGCGCCTGCGCATCGGCGACTGGCTCAAGCCTGGGCTGTTCACCCTGCTGGCCTTGGTGCCCCTGATGATCTGGCTGGCGTTCCTGTTCCAGCGCGGCGGCATGCAGGCCGTGGGTGAAGTGTTGTGGACCAACAGCGTCGGTCGCTTCAGTGGCTCGTTTGTCGAGGCCGGGCACTACGAACCGTTCTACTACTACATCGCCAAGCTGCCCGAGGCGTTCCTGCCGTGGAATATCCTGGTGTACCTGGGCTTGTGGCACTTCCGTAAGAGCCTGGTGCGCAATCGCTACCAGCTGTTTTTCTGCATCTGGCTGGTGGCGCAGTTCACCCTGCTGACGCTGGCGTCCAGCAAGCGCACCGTGTACTTGATGTCGCTCACGCCAGCCGCCGCCGTACTCGCTGCGGAGTATGCGCGCGTGCTGCTGGAGCGTTTGAGGGACCGCAAGCCCGGCCTGTACCGCTACCACCGGCAGATCATCGTCGGCGTATTCGCCGCTCTGTTTGCCAGTTACCTGGCCACGGCCTTCTGGTTTGCGCCCAAAGCCGACAAGCGCGAGTCCTTCGTGCCGGTCATCAGCCAGCTCCAGGCGCTGCAAGCAGAAGGTCGGGAAGTGGCGATATTCCAGCCGAACGAGCGGATTGCCGGGGCCGGGGTGTTCTATATGCAGGGCTACGTGCCGCTCCTGCAAACCGAGCCCGAGTTGCGTGCATTCCTGGCCGCCAAACCCGGCAACGTTGCGTTGACGGATCACACCAAGGGGCTGAATGAGCCGGTGAAGGTGTTCAAGGAGATGGCGATCGGCCGCCAGCCTTACTACTTCGTCGAGCAATAAGGCCGGCGCGGTGCATCAGTGCTTGGTCAGTTTGTCCAGGTAACCCATGGCAAACGCCGAGACGACGAAGGTCATGTGAATGATCACGTACCACATCAGGTGCTGTGGATCGACGTTCTTGGCGTCCATGAAGATGCGCAGCAGGTGGATCGAGGAAATTGCCACGATGGACGCCGCCACTTTCATCTTCAATGAAGAAGAGTCCATGGTGCCCAACCAGTTGAGCTTTTCTTTGTTTTCATCGATATCCAGCTGCGAGACGAAGTTCTCGTAGCCCGAGATCATCACCATCACCAGCAGACCACCGACCAGCGCCATGTCGATCAACGACAGCAGCAGCAGGATCACTTCTGCTTCCAGCATGGTGAAAATATTAGGAATGACGTGGATGATTTCCTGGAAGAACTTCAACGCCAGGATCAGCAAGCCCAGGGACAGCCCCAGGTAGATCGGCGCCAGCAGCCAGCGTGAGGCGTACATCGTATTTTCGATAAAGCGTTCCATGGGATCTCACACAGCGGGGCTAGAAATGGCGGCGAGTATACCAGCCGCTACCAAACACCTGTAACCGCGAGAAAACTGACCTGGGCGCATCTGTAAGAGAATTTTTCTGCTAGTGTCGAGGCCATTAAATCGGCTCGATGACGTCGGACAGGAAAACTCAGATGATGGATGTGCGAACGCCTTTGGCCAGCTTCGGCCTGTGTGCAGTGTTGCTGATGGCCAGCGGCTGCTCCCCCAAAGATGAGCAGAAGCAAGCCACCCTCGAAGAGAAAACCGCTAAGTTCGAACAATCCCTGGACAGCATCCAGGACCCCAAGCTGCGCGACGCCATCGCCGACCTTGGCGGTTCGCTGCTGTTGCTGGAACGGGCGCGGGTCAAACTCGCCGATAAACCCATCGAAGCCGAATACGGTGAAAACTCCCTCGCCCTGCTGACGCATTACCCTACGCCCCAGGCGCTGGTGGACACCTATATCAACGGCCTTTTCGTCCTGCGCAAAGCCTCCCATTCCGACTACCTGACGGACTTGCAGCCGGTCTTCCCCTTCAGCTTCAACAGCCCGGACCAGTTCCCGTTCCCCCATGGGCTGGAGTGGCAGTCGGTAACGTTGAGCAACAACAAAGTTATTCCGTTCCAGCCGGAATGGTCAGAAACCGACCCCGGCATCCAGTTGAGCCCCAGCAGTTCCAACCTGACCAACCCCGATGATTTGACGGTGACCTACCCGTTCATCGACGGTATCGAGACCGAAAACAAAAGCCAGCCGCAGCCCGTCAGCCTCAAAGGCACGGTGGAAGTGATCGCACCCGGCAAGGTGGTGAGTTTTGACCTGAGCAAACAGGACGTCGGGCGCACACGTACCGAAGGCACGGTCAGCCTCAAGCTGCTGTTGCTGGAAAAAAACTACGCCGAGATCGAGATGACCAACAGCGCGCCCCTGGCCCCGGAAGTCGGTGACGAGTCACCCAACCCGCTGCTGGTAGAAGCGCGGGACAGCACCGGGCAATTTCTCACACGCTCGGGTTCGATCAACGAAAGCGCCGCGCAAGTGGCGTTTTACGAGAAACAACTGGCCGAGATGCAAAAACAGACGGCCTGGTCCGATGCCTTCGAGAAAAAGCTCGTCAGCCAACAGAAAGACTTTGAACACAAGCAGAGCAGCCATTACGCCAAGGTCTACTTCAATGGTGTGATCGACAACCTGCAGATCAACGTGCTGGATTTTTCCAAGGCCACGCTCACCCGCAAGGACCTCGACCTGCCGGTACTGCGCTTCGACAAGAACAGCCTGCAAAAAACCGTGCAAGCCTTGCCGATGCCCGTCACGGTATACGACGACGGTGCCGCAAGCTGGCTGAAAGACGCGACCCTGACCGAAGACCAGCTGAAAAACAGCGTCACCATCAGCCAGTCCACCGAAGACGCCAGCGCCGCGCATATCGTGTTCGACCACCCGTTCACCTTCAATGACGACCTGGTCGGTGCCGAACGCAACAGCAGCGAATCGCCGATCACCTTCTTCACCGCCGATGACAAGGGCGAACGCGGCGAGCCCATCGAGCTGCCGACCGAAGCCTTCGAGCTCAACCCGGCACGCGGCACCCTCACCTACGACCTCAACCTGTTCCCGGAAAACCCGGCGTTTGTGGTCGGCTCGATCCCGCTGTTCCTGGCCACCATCGAGAAAGCCACGATTGACACCGCCAAGCTGCCCAAAGGCCTGTCGCTCAAGGACAACGCGCTAGTGGTTGACCAGAAAGAGTTTCCCGCCGACAGCTGGCGTTTCTATGCCAAGGACGCCAGCGGCCATTACCTCAAGGAAATCCTCGGCGTCAGCCACCGCGCCGAGGAATACGGCACGGCGATGTTTGACGTGCATTATTTCTACGGCCAGCCGACCACCCTGGAAAGCTACCAGCGCACCGACCTGAGCACCGTGCAATACGGTTTCGAGGTCAAGTTGGACAAGCCCGAGAGCAAATAGCGCTCAGTGCTGGGTGTCGCCATTGAGCTGTCGCAAATGGGCCTGCATGTGCAGGCTCCAGATCTGCGGATCGCCGGCCTGCTCATAGCCATGCAGCGTGAGGCTGTCGACGATTGATTCAAGCATGGTTTCTGCCACGAACGGCCCATGAAACGGGCCTTGTGACTTGATGGTGGACGGCTGTTCACCGGTCATTCCGGCGGCAAACAACAAGGTCCACAGCCCGTTATCCCCGGCAAGAGGGCGAATGGAACATTCGATACGGGTGACCAGGCCCAAGCACTGGCGGGTAAGGCAAAGGCTGCGCGGCATGGCGGCGACCCTCGGTAGATCGGTGTTCAACCCCGACGCTCGGCGAGGCTGTCTCTATCCTGCGACTCCTGTGGAGATCCCTTGAGCAGAGAATAGAAGAAAACCGCGAGAAACCAAGGTTGTAGGGACCAACGGGCGTTGGTCCCGGCACCGAGTCAATTTCATGACAGCATTCCCGAAGACACTGCTGTACCCAGTGTGGGAGCTGGCTTGCCTGCGATGACTGACTCACAACCACCATTTCTGTTGACTGATACACCGCTATCGCAGGCAAGCCAGCTCCCACACTGGGCCTGAGTAACGCCGGACATTTAGCTCGGCTTGGCTTCCGCCAACGCCTCCTGCGCCAGCTCCTTCTCCGCTTCCTTCAGATCTTCCTCGCTAATCATCTCCGCAATCACCCGCAAACGCTCAACCACCCGCGCATTGACCGAGCCTTCCGGGAACTGCCCTTCCTCATCCGGCGCACCGGCCGGCTCGCCCACCAGCAGGCTCAAGGCTTCATCCGCCTGGCGCACCGCATAGATATGGAATTGCCCGGCGCGTACCGCCTGCAACACCTTCTCATCGAGCATCAGCGTGGCCACGTTGGCCTGGGGAATGATCGCCCCCTGCTCGCCGGTCAAACCGCGCGCTTCGCACAGGCGGAAGAAACCTTCGATCTTCTCGTTGACCCCACCCACCGCCTGCACTTCACCAAACTGGTTGATCGAACCGGTGATGGCAAAGCACTGCTTGAGCGGCGTCTTCGACAGGGCCGAGATCAAGGTGCACGCCTCGCCCAGCGACGCACTGTCACCGTCCACGTAACCGTAGGACTGTTCCAGCGCGATACTCGCCGAGATCGCCAGCGGGAATTCCTGGGCATAACGGCTACCGAGGTAACCGGTGAGGATCATCACGCCTTTGGAGTGGATCGGCTGGCCGAGGTTGACCTCGCGCTCGATATCGACAATGCCGCTGCCCCCCGGGTACACCGTGGCGGAAATCCGCGCCGGCACGCCAAAGGCCGAGTCACCGACCTCCAGCACCGTCAGCCCGTTGCACTTGCCGACGGCCGCACCGTCGGTGTCGATCAGGATCACCCCCGCGAGCATGTCGTCGAGAATCCGCGCCGACACACGCCCGGTACGGGTGGCCTTGGCCTTGAGCGCCCGCTCGATGTGCCCGGCGTCGGTCATCTCGTCGCCGGCCAGGTGGCGAATGAAGTCCGCTTCGCTGACCAGTTGAAACAAATCACCGATACGCGCCGACAAACGGCCCTGATGCTCCGCCAACCGTGCGCTGTAAGTGGCCAACCGCGCCACCGCATCCGAGGTCAGCGGCGCCATGCCTTCTTCCGAGGTGCGGGTCTTGAGCAACTGGGCGAACTGCTCCAGGCTTTCATCCACCATCGGGATGTCTTCGTCGAAGTCCACCAGCACGCGGAACATCTCCTGGAAGTCCGGATCGGCGTCCTGCAGCGCGTAGTACAACTGCCGCGAGCCGATGATGATCACCTTGACCTGCAACGGGATCATCTGCGGGTTGAGGGTCACGGTGGCCAGGCGGCCCAGCTCGCCCAACGGCGATTCCATCTTCAGCTTGCGCGATTGCAGGGAGCGCTTGAGGGCGTCCCACACAAAGGGTTCGCTGAGCATTTTCTCGGCTTCAAGGATCAGGAAACCGCCGTTGGCGCGGTGCAATGCGCCCGGACGCAACTGGCGATAGGTGGTGTAGAGCGCGCCCTGGTCGGTGCTGTATTCGATACGGCCGAACAGGTTGTCGTAGGTCGGGTGCGGTTCGAACACCACTGGCGCGCCGCCGTTGACCGGATGGCCCACCACCAGGCTTGGGCAGTATTGCTCTTCGAGCAGCTTGCGCGCCTGGGCGTCGGTCTTGGCGTCGTCCACCAATTGCTCGACCACGGTCTTGAGCAGGTACACCTGCATGGCTTGCAGGTAACCGCAGACTGCGGCGTTTTCTGCGTACTTTTCCGACAGCGGCGCGAGCAAAGGCTGTAGGGCAAGGGTGATGGTTTCTTCGTTGAACTGGCGCAGTTGGTTGTTCGACTCACGCTTCCACTGCGGCAGGCTGGCCAACTCCTCGTTGAGACGCTCTTCCAGCTCGGAAATATCCGTGTGGAAACGCTCGCGGTCGGCTTCCGGCAGCTGCGAGAACTCCGCCTCGTCCAGGGCCTTGCCGTCGAGCATCGGCGTAAAGGCAATGTTGGAGCTGTCGCGGTAGAGCGCCACGTCCTTTTCCAGGGCCAGGCGCTCGATCACGTCCAGGGCCTTGTCGTAACGCTGGTTGAAGGCGCGGTCGATGGCACTTTTGCGTTGCTGGTAAGTGGGGTGTTCGAAGACCGCCGGAAAGGTCGCCGTCAGGTTGTCGACCAAGCCGTTGATGTCGTTGATGAACGCCGCAGCAGCGCCGCCTGGCAATTCCAGGGCGCGGGGTTCGCGGGGCTCATCGAAATTGTTCACGTAGACCCAGTCCGACGGGGTCTGCAGGCGTTTGCCTTCGGCCTTCAGGTAGCGTTTGACGAACGAAAAGCGGCCAGTGCCTGGCTCGCCCATGACAAACACGTTGTAACCGGGGCGTGGCATGGCCACACCGAACTGCAACGCTTCAACCGCACGTTCCTGGCCAAGCACACCGCGAAAGGGCTCCAAATCATTGGTGGTCGAGAAGCTGAACTGTTCAGCGGAGAAAGGGCGAGTCAGCGCTTCAGGCGCTAGACGCAAGCTGGCAGCAACAGGATCAGGCATCGGGCTTCCTTACATCAGGCGGGGCAGATGTCGGCATTCTGGCTCCCGCTTGCGCGCTCTGGCAAGGCACGTCGTTGGGAAAGCTTGGACACGGAACCGGTCCTACAAAAAAAAGCACGACATCTCTGATTGTTTTATAAAAACTCACGGAACCCCTTGAACCTGCCTAAACTCCAAACTGCGCGGGTTGGACTAATAACTGGCCCCTAGGGCGCTACGATGCGCCTGAACCCTTGTCCATTGGTTTGCACACAAAGAGAACAAAGCTATGAAACGGATCCTTCTCGGTACTCTCTTCACCGTTGTCTCCCTCAATGCAATGGCAGAATCGCCAGGCGGCCCGAACTGCGGTTGGGGCAACATGCTGTTCGAAGGCCAGCGCGGCACGCCAGCCCACTTCCTGGCTTCCACCACCAACGGCACGTCCGGCAACGCCACCTTCGGCATGACCTCGGGCACCAACGGTTGCAGCACCAACAGCGCCCTGACCTACGGCGGCAAGTCCTGGATTGCCATGAATGGCATGATGAACGAGCTGTCCGAAGACATGGCCAAGGGCAATGGCGAAGCGCTGACCACCTACGCGGTGGTACTGGGCGTGGCGCCGGAAGATCGCGAGCACTTCGCGGCCGTGACCCACGAGCACTTCCAGCAAATCTTCAGCAAGGCTGACGTGACCGCTGACGACGTGCACAACAACACCCTGTCTGTACTGAAAAGCGATGCCCGCTTGGCGAAATACGCGACCCAAGCTTAAGCTCGACCAGCCCGCGCCTCCCCAGGCGCGGGCTGTATTTTTGGACCCGCCCCCCTTTTGGGTCTCACTTTTTCCGACTTAAGTTGCTCCTATGCTCAAACGCTTTGCCTGGATGGCACTCTTCGCCTGCGCCCCGCTGTACGCGGCCCCGCATCTTGACGATCAACGTTTGCAGCAACTGGCCAACGATCCGTTCTGGCTGTCTTTGGGCCATTATGAAGCCGGCAAAATCAGTGGCTGGCGCAGTTACGTCAGCGAACAGAAGTTCTTTCTCGCCGCAGATGGCGCGCACCACCCCGACGCCGAACTCAAGGCCACCGTTGACGCGTTGTACGCGCCGGCCAGCCTCGGCGAAAAACACGCCCAATGCGTCTACCCCGCACGTACCCGCTGGCTCAAGGATCAGTTGCACCTCACTGACCTGCCTGCCGTGGACTGCACCGAATTCAAGCAATGGTTCAAGGACGTCGCCCCCCATAGCGCGGTGATGATCTTCCCGGCGGCCTACCTCAACAGCCCGTCGTCGATGTTCGGCCATACCTTGCTGCGCATCGACCAGGCCGATGTGCAGAGAGACAAGACCGCCCTGCTCAGCTATGCGATCAACTTCGGCGCCTATATCGAAGGCTCCGACAACAGCATCCTCTACGCCTGGAAAGGCCTGATGGGCGGCTACCCCGGCCTGTTCGCGCTGGTGCCGTACCAGGAAAAGCTCTCCGAATACCGCAGCCTTGAGAACCGCGACCTGTGGGAATACCGCCTCAACCTGACCCAGGTCGAGACCGAGCGCATGGTCGAGCACGTGTGGGAGCTCAAGCAGATCAAGTTCGACTACTTCTTCTTCGACGAAAACTGCTCCTATCGCCTGCTGGAACTGCTGCAAGTGGCGCGCCCCGGCCTGCGCCTGACCGAACAGTTCCCGCTGACCGCGATCCCCACCGACACCGTAAAAGCCGTCAAGGATGCCGGCCTGGTTGAAAAGATCGACTACCGGCCTTCCCGCGAACGCGAGTTGCTGGAGCGTGCCAAGCCGCTGGACAGTGATGAACAGCAATGGGTGCTGAACGTCAGCGATGACCAGAAGCAACTGCAAGACCCGGCGTTCAAGGCCCTCGCCAAAGACCGCCAGGCCCTGATTATCGACGCCGCCTACCGCCTTGGCCGTTACCGCGCCAACGGCCTCGAACGCGACCCCGCCCGCTCCCAGCGCAGCTTCGAACTGCTGCGCGCGATCAACCAGAACCCCGCGCCCGACCTCAAGATCACCCCGCCCGGGCTGCCGGAAAACGGCCATGAGTCGCGCACCTGGCAAGCCGGCATCGGCACCCGGGGCGACAAGGCCTTTGGCGAATACGGCCTGCGCATGGCCTACCACGACCTCAACGACAACGCCGAAGGCTTCCCCCTCGGCGCACAGATCGAAATCCTGCAAATGAAACTGCGCCAGTACGAAGGCAACCACTGGCAACTGCAGCAACTGGACCTGGCCACCATCCGCTCCCTGACCCCGCGCAACGCCCTGTTGCAACCGCTGTCATGGCAAGTCACTGGCGGCCTGGAGCGCGTACCGGGCAAACACGACGACGAAACCCTGGTCGCCCACGTCAACGGCGGCGCCGGCGGCACCTGGCAACTGCGCGACGACATGCTCGGCTTTGCCCTCGGCACCGTGCGCGTGGAACACAACAATGACTTCAACGAAGCCATCTCACCCGCGGCCGGGTTCAATACCGGTGTGCTGTGGAGGAATCCGCTGGGCAACTTGAGCCTGGAGGCCAAGGGCGACTTCTTCACCAATGGCGAAGTGCGCCGTAGCCTCAGCCTGAACCAGCAGTGGGAATTGTCACGTAACCTGGGCGTACGCTTGAGTGCCCAGCGTGAGTTCAGCCACTTGTCGACGCCAGTAAATGAAGTGATGCTGGAAGTGAAGTGGTATCACTACTAAGGCCCACCGCAAATCCAAAGGCGGGAACGGGCTTGTGTGGGAGCGGGCTTGCTCGCGAATGCGGTGGATCAGACAAAACATCTGTAACTGGCCCACCGCATTCGCGAGCAAACTGAACTGGCCTAATGATTTTGGACACTTCAATCGGGCGCTATGATAGCGCCCAAA
>NZ_JANLGL010000049.1:0-35962 GCF_024655625.1 Pseudomonas sp. 18.1.10 | reverse complement strand
CTGATACACCGCATTCGCGAGCAAGCCCGCTCCCACACAAGCCCGCTCCCACATTGGATCGGGTGTCGGCTGATATGTTTGCGTGACTACCACCAGATCAGAGTGAGATTGGATGTGAGCAAGAGAGCCTATAACTTCTGTGCCGGTCCCGCGGCGCTTCCTGAAGCAGTCCTGCAGCGTGCGCAGGGTGAACTCCTCGACTGGCATGGCAAAGGCCTCTCTGTGATGGAAATGAGCCATCGCAGTGATGAGTTCGTGTCCATTGCCAACAAGGCCGAGCAGGACCTGCGCGACTTGCTGGACATCCCATCAGACTACAAAGTGCTGTTCCTGCAAGGCGGCGCCAGCCAGCAGTTCGCGCAGATCCCACTGAACCTGCTGCCGGAAGACGGCACTGCCGACTATATCGACACCGGTATCTGGGGGCAGAAGGCCATTGAAGAGGCCTCGCGCTACGGCAACGTCAACGTCGCCGGTACCGCCAAGCCCTACGACTACTTCGCCATTCCGGGTCAGAACGAGTGGAAGCTGTCGAAGGATGCGGCCTACGTGCACTACGTGGCGAACGAAACCATCGGCGGCCTGGAATTCGACTGGGTGCCGGAAGTCGGTGATGTGCCGCTGGTGTGCGACATGTCTTCGGACATCCTCTCGCGCCCGATCGATGTGTCCAAGTACGGCATGATCTACGCCGGCGCGCAGAAGAACATCGGCCCGAGCGGCATCCTGGTCAACATCATCCGTGAAGACCTGCTGGGTCGCGCCCGTTCGCTGTGCCCGACCATGCTCAACTACAAGGTCGCGGCCGATAACGGCTCGATGTACAACACCCCGCCGGCGTTCGCCTGGTACCTGTCCGGCCTGGTGTTCGAGTGGCTGAAGGAGCAGGGCGGTGTCGCCGCCATGGGCAAGCTCAACGAAGAGAAGAAGCGCACCCTGTACGACTTCATCGACGCCAGCGGCCTGTACAGCAACCCGATCAACCTGACCGACCGCTCGTGGATGAACGTACCGTTCCGCCTGGCTGACGACCGCCTGGACAAGCCATTCCTCGCCGGTGCCGATTCGCGCGGCCTGCTGAACCTCAAGGGCCACCGTTCGGTCGGTGGCATGCGCGCCTCCATCTACAACGCTGTCGACATCCACGCGATCAATGCGCTGGTTGCCTACATGGCAGAGTTCGAAAAGGAACACGGCTAATGTCTGAGCAAGAACTCAAGGCCCTGCGCGTACGCATTGATAGCCTGGACGAGAAAGTCCTGGAGCTGATCAGTGAGCGCGCACGATGCGCCCAGGAAGTGGCGCGGGTGAAGATGGCATCCCTGGCGGAAGGCGAAGTGCCGGTGTTCTACCGACCTGAGCGTGAAGCCCAGGTGCTCAAGCGCGTGATGGAGCGCAACAAGGGGCCGTTGGGCAACGAAGAGATGGCGCGGTTGTTCCGCGAAATCATGTCCTCGTGCCTGGCCCTGGAGCAGCCTCTGAAAGTGGCTTACCTCGGCCCCGAAGGCACCTTCACCCAGGCGGCGGCCATGAAGCACTTCGGTCACGCGGTAATCAGCAAGCCAATGGCGGCGATCGACGAAGTGTTCCGTGAAGTGGCAGCCGGTGCGGTGAATTTTGGCGTGGTCCCGGTGGAAAACTCCACCGAGGGCGCGGTCAACCACACCCTGGACAGCTTCCTTGAGCACGACATGGTCATCTGCGGCGAAGTCGAGCTGCGTATCCACCACCACTTGCTGGTGGGTGAAAACACCAAGACCGACAGCATCAGCCGTATCTACTCCCACGCCCAGTCCCTGGCCCAGTGCCGCAAGTGGCTGGATGCGCACTACCCGAATGTCGAGCGCGTGGCGGTATCCAGCAACGCCGAAGCGGCCAAGCGGGTCAAGGGCGAGTGGAACTCGGCCGCCATCGCCGGTGATATGGCTGCGGGCTTGTACGGCCTGACGCGCCTGGCCGAGAAAATCGAGGATCGCCCGGACAACTCCACGCGCTTCCTGATGATCGGCAGCCAGGAAGTGCCGCCGACCGGCGACGACAAGACCTCGATCATCGTCTCCATGAGCAACAAGCCCGGCGCGCTGCATGAGCTGCTGGTGCCGTTCCATGACAACGGGATTGACCTGACGCGCATCGAGACTCGTCCGTCGCGCAGTGGTAAATGGACCTACGTGTTCTTTATCGACTTCATCGGCCATCACCGCGACCCGCTGGTCAAGGGTGTGCTGGAGAAAATCAGTCAGGAAGCAGTGGCACTCAAGGTGCTGGGCTCCTACCCGAAAGCGGTTTTGTGAGGCGTTAACATGAGTGGCAACTTCCTCGCCCTGGCGCAGCCGGGCGTGCAACAACTGTCGCCTTACGTTCCGGGCAAGCCTGTGGACGAGTTGGCGCGTGAGTTGAACCTGGACCCGGCGAAGATCGTCAAGCTGGCCAGTAACGAGAACCCGTTGGGCCCAAGTCCCAAGGTGTTGGCGGCGATTCGTGAAGAGCTGGCCGAGCTGACGCGTTATCCCGATGGCAACGGCTTTGCCCTGAAGTCGCTGCTGGCCGAAAAGTGCCGGGTCGAGCTGAATCAGGTGACGTTGGGCAATGGTTCCAACGACATTCTCGAGCTGGTCGGGCGTGCTTACTTGGCGCCGGGCCTCAACGCGGTGTTCAGCGAACATGCGTTTGCCGTCTACCCGATCGTCACCCAGGCGGTGGGTGCCGATGCGCGGGTGATTCCGGCGAAGGACTGGGGCCACGACCTGCCGGCCATGCTGGCAGCCATCGATGCACAGACCCGCGTGGTGTTTATCGCCAACCCGAACAACCCGACCGGGACCTGGTTCGATGCGCAGGCGTTGAACGATTTCCTACAGGACGTACCGGAACACGTACTCGTCGTTTTGGACGAAGCCTACATCGAGTACGCCGAAGGCAGCGATCTGCCGGATGGTTTGGACTTCCTGGCGGCCTACCCGAACCTGCTGGTATCGCGCACGTTCTCCAAGGCTTATGGCTTGGCTTCGTTGCGGGTCGGCTACGGTTTGTCTACGGCCGTTGTTGCCGATGTGTTGAACCGTGTACGCCAGCCGTTCAACGTCAACAGCCTCGCCCTCGCGGCGGCCTGTGCGGCGGTGAAGGATGCCGAGTACCTGGAAGAAGGGCGCCGCATCAACGAAAGCGGCATGTTGCAACTGCAGGCAGGTTTCCGTGAGTTGGGCCTGGGCTGGATTCCGTCCAAGGGCAACTTCATCTGCGTCGATCTTGGCCAGGTGGCTGCCCCGGTGTTCCAGGGCCTGCTGGCTGAAGGGGTGATCGTGCGTCCGGTGGCCAACTATGGCATGCCGAACCACCTGCGTATCACCATTGGTTTGCCGGCCGAGAACGCCCGCTTCCTCGAGGCGCTGGCCAAGGTTCTGGCTCGTGGTTGATGTCACTGCAATGCAACCTGCTGTGCCTATGATCGGTCGCCTGGTGGTGGTCGGTCTGGGGTTGATCGGCGGCTCCTTCGCCAAAGGCCTGCGTGAAAGCGGGTTGTGTGGCGAAGTGGTCGGTGTGGACCTGGATCCGCAATCGCGCAAGTTGGCGGTTGAACTCGGGGTAGTCGATCGCTGTGAGGCAGACCTGGCGCTTGCCTGCCAGGGCGCGGATGTGATCCAGCTGGCGGTGCCGATCCTGGCCATGGAGAAATTGCTGGCGCTGTTGGCCGGCATGGAGCTGGGCCAGGCGATCCTGACGGACGTCGGCAGTGCCAAGGGCAATGTGGTGCGCGCGGCGCAACTGGCCTTTGGCGGCATGCCTGCGCGCTTTGTGCCGGGCCATCCGATTGCGGGCTCCGAGCAGAGCGGGGTGGAGGCGTCGAATGCGCAGTTGTTCCGTCGCCATAAGGTGATCCTCACGCCGCTGGCGCAAACCGATCCGGCGGCGCTGGCGGTGGTGGATCGACTGTGGCGCGAGCTGGGGGCCGACGTCGAGCATATGCAGGTCGAGCGCCACGATGAAGTGTTGGCCGCGACCAGCCATTTGCCGCATTTGCTGGCATTTGGCCTGGTGGATTCGCTGGCCAAGCGCAACGAGAACCTCGAGATCTTCCGTTACGCGGCGGGTGGCTTCCGTGATTTCACGCGGATTGCCGGCAGTGATCCGGTGATGTGGCACGACATCTTCCTCGCCAACCGCGAAGCGGTGCTACGTACCCTGGACACCTTCCGCAGCGACCTCGACGCCTTGCGCGACGCGGTTGACGCGGGTGATGGGCACCAATTGCTGGGCGTGTTCACCCGTGCGCGGGTGGCGCGGGAGCATTTCAGCAAGATCCTGGCGCGCCGGGCCTACATGGAGACGGCGGTGGATGCCGATGAGCTGACGTTCCTGGCCAATCCGGGCGGCCGCTTGAGCGGGCGTATTCGCGTGCCTGGCGACAAGTCGATCTCCCATCGCTCGATCATGCTGGGGTCGTTGGCCGAGGGTGTGACGGAAGTCGACGGTTTCCTCGAGGGCGAAGATGCTCTGGCGACCTTGCAGGCGTTTCGCGACATGGGCGTGGTGATTGAAGGTCCGCACCATGGGCGCGTAACCATTCACGGCGTCGGCTTGCACGGCTTGAAGGCCGCGCCTGGGCCGATTTACCTGGGGAACTCCGGTACCTCCATGCGGCTGCTGTCCGGGCTGCTGGCCGCGCAAAGCTTCGACAGTGTGCTGACGGGTGATGCATCTCTATCCAAGCGGCCCATGAGCCGTGTGGCCAAGCCGCTGCGGGACATGGGGGCGGTGATCGAGACCGGCCCTGAAGGGCGACCGCCGCTGACTATTCGTGGCGACCAGGCGCTGAAAGGGCTGACGTACGCGTTGCCGATGGCCAGCGCGCAGGTCAAGTCCTGCCTGTTGCTGGCCGGGCTCTACGCCGCAGGCAGGACCTCGGTGACCGAGCCGGCGCCGACCCGTGATCACACCGAGCGCATGTTGCGCGGCTTTGGTTATCCGGTGACGGTTGACGGGGCGACGGCAACGGTCGAGTCCGGGCACGCGCTGACGGCAACCCGTATTGAAGTGCCGGGGGATATTTCCTCGGCGGCGTTTTTCCTGGTGGCCGCGTCGATTGCCGAAGGCTCCGACGTGTTGCTGGAGCATGTTGGCATCAATCCGACACGTACCGGGGTGATCGACATCCTGCGCCTGATGGGGGCGGATATCACCATGGAAAACCCGCGTGAAGTGGGTGGGGAGCCTGTCGCTGACCTGCGTGTGCGCGCGGCGGCGCTGAAGGGTATCGAGATTCCCGAAGCGCTGGTGCCGTTGGCGATCGACGAGTTCCCGGTGCTGTTTGTTGCGGCGGCTTGTGCGGCAGGGCGAACCGTTTTGCGGGGCGCTGAAGAGCTGCGCGTTAAAGAGTCTGACCGCATTCAGGTCATGGCCGATGGTCTGCTGGCGTTGGGGGTCAAGTGTGAACCGACCCCTGATGGGATTATTATCGACGGTGGCCCGATGGGGGGTGGTGAAGTCCATGCTCACGGCGATCATCGGATTGCCATGGCATTCAGCGTTGCTTCCCTGCGGGCGACAGCGCCGATTCGTATCCGTGACTGCGCCAATGTTGCTACATCTTTTCCGAACTTTCTTACACTGTGTGCCCAAGTCGGCATCCGTGTAGCCCAAGAGGCTCAATTGTGAATATTAAAGCACCGGTGATTACCATCGACGGG
The DNA here is from genome assembly GCF_024655625.1 of Pseudomonas sp. 18.1.10. Classification (NCBI taxonomy): domain Bacteria; kingdom Pseudomonadati; phylum Pseudomonadota; class Gammaproteobacteria; order Pseudomonadales; family Pseudomonadaceae; genus Pseudomonas; species Pseudomonas sp. 18.1.10. Next base: position 30,275 of record NZ_JANLGL010000049.1, on the reverse strand, counting down.
CCAAGCGGCTCGGGCAAAGGCACGATCGCCGGCATCCTGGCCAAGCGCCTGGGTTGGTGCCTGCTGGATTCCGGCGCGCTGTACCGCCTGCTGGCCTTTGCTGCGCGCAACCATGGCGTAGACCTGACCAACGAAGAATCCTTGAAGCTGTTGGCGGCGCATCTTGATGTGCAGTTCGTCGGGGCGACGGAAGGTCATCCGCAACGTATCATCCTGGAAGGGGATGATGTGACCGACGACCTGCGTAATGAACAGGTCGGTTCCTGGGCTTCCCAGATAGCCGCACTGCCGGCCGTACGTGACGCATTGCTGCAGCGCCAGCGGGCATTTCAGGAGCCGCCGGGCCTGGTGGCTGACGGGCGCGATATGGGAACCGTGGTGTTTCCCGAGGCGCCGCTGAAGGTTTTCCTGACCGCCAGCGCCGAGGAGCGGGCTCGCCGCCGCTACTTGCAGTTGAAGGGCAAAGTCGATGGTGTTAGTCTGTCGAGTCTGCTAGATGAGATCCGTGCACGTGATGAGCGTGATACCCAGCGCGCAGTAGCCCCGCTCAAGCCGGCGGCTGATGCGATACAGCTGGATTCCACGGAGTTGTCCATCGAGCAGGTGCTGGAACGCATCTTGAGCGAAATCGCCATTCGCGATATCGCCGGGTGATCAAGAAGGCCGCAGGGGACCAGTCATAGTCCTGCGGTGGCTTCTTTTAACTGAAACTGACCCACACCGTCTGGGGTGTGGAGATGGGCGTATTCTTCGCCCTTATCAACAGGAATTAAAATGAGCGAAAGCTTTGCGGAACTCTTTGAAGAAAGCCTAAAAACCCTGAACCTTCAGGCAGGCTCCATCATCACCGGTGTTATCGTTGATATCGATTACCAAGCTCGCTGGGTAACCGTTCACGCTGGTCTGAAGTCTGAAGCTCTGATCCCGCTGGAACAGTTCTACAACGATGCTGGTGACCTGACTATCAATGTCGGTGACGAAGTTCACGTTGCTCTGGACTCGGTTGAAGACGGTTTCGGTGAAACCAAGCTGTCCCGTGAAAAAGCCAAGCGCGCTGAATGCTGGATTGTTCTCGAAGCAGCCTTCGCAGCTGAAGAAGTGGTCAAGGGCGTTATCAACGGTAAGGTTAAAGGCGGCTTCACTGTCGACGTTAACGGCATCCGTGCGTTCCTGCCAGGTTCTTTGGTCGACGTTCGTCCAGTGCGCGACACCACGCACCTGGAAGGCAAGGAACTCGAATTCAAGGTCATCAAGCTCGACCAGAAGCGCAACAACGTTGTCGTTTCCCGTCGCAGCGTCCTGGAAGCAGAGAACTCCGCCGAGCGTGAAGCTCTGCTGGAATCCCTGCAGGAAGGCCAACAAGTCAAAGGTATCGTCAAGAACCTCACCGATTACGGCGCATTCGTCGATCTGGGTGGCGTCGATGGCCTGCTGCACATTACCGACATGGCTTGGAAGCGTATCAAGCATCCATCTGAAATCGTCAACGTTGGCGACGAGATCGATGTCAAGGTTCTGAAATACGATCGCGAGCGCAACCGTGTTTCCCTGGGCCTGAAGCAACTGGGTGAAGATCCATGGGTTGCTATCAAAGCTCGTTACCCAGAAAGCACTCGCGTAACCGCGCGTGTTACCAACCTGACCGACTACGGCTGCTTCGCTGAGCTGGAAGAAGGCGTGGAAGGCCTGGTACACGTTTCCGAAATGGACTGGACCAACAAAAACATCCACCCTTCGAAAGTCGTACAAGTCGGCGACGAAGTGGAAGTTATGGTTCTGGACATCGACGAAGAGCGTCGTCGTATCTCCCTGGGCATCAAGCAGTGCAAATCTAACCCATGGGAAGATTTCTCTGGCCAGTTCAACAAGGGCGATAAAATCTCCGGCACCATCAAGTCGATCACCGATTTCGGTATCTTCATTGGTCTGGACGGCGGCATCGACGGCCTGGTTCACCTGTCCGACATCTCCTGGAACGAAGTTGGCGAAGAAGCTGTTCGTCGTTTCAAGAAGGGCGACGAGCTGGACACCGTTATCCTGTCGGTTGACCCAGAGCGCGAGCGCATCTCCCTGGGTATCAAGCAGCTGGAAAGCGACCCGTTCTCTGAATACGTTCAGGACAACGACAAAGGCGCAATCGTTAAGGGCATCGTGAAGGAAGTTGACGCTAAAGGCGCCATCATCACTCTGGCCGACGATATCGAAGCGACTCTGAAAGCCTCCGAAATCAGCCGTGACCGCGTTGAAGACGCGCGCAACGTTCTGAAAGAAGGCCAGGAAGTAGAAGCCAAGATCATCAGCGTTGATCGCAAGAGCCGCGTGATCCAACTCTCCATCAAGTCGAAAGACGAAGTGGAAGAGAAAGAAGCTATGCAGAGCCTGAAATCGGCTCCAGAAGCTGCTGCAACTGGCGAGACCACTATGGCCTCCCTGCTGCGCGAAGCAATGGCCAAGCAGAACTAAGTTCTGTAAAGCTGTAGAAAAAGGGCGACTTCGGTCGCCCTTTTTTGTGCCTGAAATTCGTTGAATCAACAACCACGAACCAAGCGATGTGAGTAGCTGTCAGAACTGGCTATAGTCGTTTGAAAAGCTGTTTCCGTGTTGTGTATTCAGTAAGGGTTGGAATGAACAGGTTTATCGTGGTGTTCGCAATGGCAATGCTTGCAGGCTGCTCCGCCACCAGTGCCAAGACTCATGCCCGGCACGGTGTAAGCGGTATCGAGATCGATTGCTCGGGCCTTGGCTCAGGTTGGGACAAGTGTGAGAAGCGCGCGGCTCGTGAGTGCAAGATGCAGGGCTACAAGGTTGTCACCAGATCCAGCGATGCCAAGGACGAGGAGGGCGACTACCTGTTTGGCTGGAACCCGGCAGGTGCGGTCACTCGGACGATGTTGGTGATCTGCAATTGAGGGTGTGAGCCCTGTTTTGCTGTCGCTGATCTGTCTGCTAGATAAGTTGAAGCATGGGCTGTTCAAATTCGTCAAGTCATGCTAAAACCTTCGAAGCGCTTTTCCTAGCTGCTTGAAAAAGAAGGGAAAAATATGACGAAGTCGGAGTTGATCGAACGAATTGTCACCCATCAAGGGCTGCTTTCATCCAAGGATGTAGAGCTGGCCATCAAGACCATGCTTGAACAAATGTCCCAATGTCTGGCTACCGGCGATCGGATTGAAATCCGTGGGTTTGGGAGCTTCTCGTTGCACTATCGCGCACCTCGGGTTGGGCGTAATCCCAAGACCGGACAATCGGTCAGCCTCGACGGTAAGTTCGTTCCTCACTTCAAGCCGGGCAAGGAGTTGCGAGACCGGGTGAATGAAGAAGAGGAAGAGGGTGTCTGAGAATCTTTGGAGAAAGCTACCATGGGTAGAGTTGGGCGTATTTTCTTGGGAATGATCCTGGTGGTCTTTACCTTGGCAGTCATCGCGTTTGTGCTGGAAAACCAGCAAAGTGTGGCTTTGTCGTTCCTGGGGTGGACAAGCGCCGAACTCCCTGTGGCTGTGTTCGTTGGGCTTGCCTTGATCGTTGGTGTGTTGATCGGCCCTTTTTTGGGGGTGTTAGTACGGCGTCGCGTGGAGACGTCCAAGCGCGCGTGAACGGATGTGGCTTCTCAGCAGATGCGGCGCTTTTATGGGTGTCATCGGCATCTGAAATACCTGAGCTAACAGCAGCGCAAGCGTTGATTGATCGTGAATTCAGTTAACCCGATTCAAGATGATTTGGTGTGGCCGGCTGCCTGTCTGTCGTCAGCTAAACTCGGCGTTAAAGCGTAATTATGAGGTCGGATAATTCCTACGGATGGCTCTGTTTTTTGTAGCGTATTCTTCGCTTCAAGTTATAGAGGAGTTTTGCATGATGCGGAATCTCAAGTTTGTAAGTAATATTTGTACTGCCCGCCAAGCTGGTAATTGTCTCTAAAGTGCTTCATCTGTCGACCTGTCGAGTGAGGCCAATGAATGAAAGCGCGCCGAATTTTTGTATCAATCGTACTCTTCACGTCTCACGTGCTCTGAAGTCGGTAATGGTTTTGATGTCGCTTTGTCACTGTCGCACATCAAGATGTGATGGAACGTTCGGGGTGAGAGGTCTAGGCTTGGCCCGCAAGGTTTCATCAGGTCAGAGTAGGGGGCTACGATCATTGTTTCCTGATTACTCGTTAGCAAATGCACGCCAGGATGAGCAAATAGGAGATTTTGATGGAAAAAAATAGATGGAAGGCCATGCAAAGCGCGATTAGTCCCGAATCTCACTCGAGTGCAGGGAGCATGGCGGCTGCCAATGGCCGGCTCAGGAGGAGGGGGGGGGTTAAGCCCCTCTCGACGCCTAGTGATTTCCGGGCGCCAGTGCTGGTTAGAATTTGTGGCAGATAATGATGAAGTATTTGTGTTATTTGCTTGGCGCCTTAATGGTCTTTCCAGTGAAGATGCTTGAAAGTGGCGGTGTAAACTACAAGTTAGATGAGTTTTTACTTATTTTTGTCGGTGTGGTTTTTTTGTGCGCTCGTCATGCTAGAGCAGCGATGTTTGGTTATGCCTTCTTTGTCCTGCTCTATCTGTTTTACGGAGCGATGCTGGTTTATATCAGTGGGCTCGTCGTTAATTATGAAGTGTTTTTTCGTTTGCTCCAGATCCTGCTGATTATCATTGTCATGTCGATGATGTCTGATGTTGAAAAAACGGCGATGCTTGACGGAATAGCTAATTGGGGGCCGGTGTTTGCATTGTTGATGGTTTGCTACCTGGTTTTCAAGTTGGACTACTCTGCGAGCGTGTTATTGGGAAGTCAGCAGCACTATAAAGACTTTTTTAATGGTAAAGAATCTTTTTTAAGCGTGCATATAAACACTGTGGGTACGGTGTTGCTGTTGTCGATTTATGTGAATGTGTTGAAATATCAAGTGACGGGTAGGGCGATATATTTGGTGCTGTGTATTTTTATGCTGCTTCCGCCTTTTATGCTCTTGTCCAAAGGTGATTTGCTGGCAGTTTCGCTGGCTTTGGTTTTTTTGGGTTTTGCAAGGTTAAGCGCGTCGTACTTGTTTTTCGTGCTTCTGGCGATAGGTGGAGTAATCGCGGCAGTTTTTTGGGACTTTTCCCAATTTGATCCCACGCGAGAAACGCTCTATAGCACTGCATTGAAGGCATTTGTTCAAAACCCATTCGGATACGGCATCGGTACGGAAAGCCAGGTTATTTTTGCTTTATCTGGAATTGATTATCCGGCTCACAATTTTTTACTAAGTGCAGCGTTGGAGACAGGTATATTCGGAGTGCTGTTTTTTGTTTCCTTGGTTTTTTACAGCTGCTGGAGGAATAAAAGTCCCATTGCACGCGCTTTTTTACTAGCATTTGTTGTGGTGGGGTCCTTCGGAAATGTCATGTATTTTTACAAATATCATTTCGTGTTTTTTATGATGATAAATGCTTTTTTCGACAAGACGTATTGTCATTCTGTCCAGCTGCGTAGTCAAAGATTGGCCGCGATCTAAATGAATTAAGGTAGGGTGAGTTAGAATGCCTAGGGCGAAAATTGGGATCGTGGTTGCTACGTATAATAGTGAGCGAACGCTACGTGAGTGTTTGGATTCCATTAAGGATCAGACGTTTAAGGATGTTGATCTATATATTCAGGATGGTGGCAGTACTGATGGTACGCTGCAAATAATAGAAGAGTACGGAATGGCCAGATTCTCCAGTGAGAAGGATTCTGGTGTTTACAATGCGTGGAATAAAGCATTGGCGCAGGTTGACGCTGAATGGATAACTTTCCTTGGGAGTGATGACTATTTTAGTTCGCCTTCTGCACTCTCTTCCATCATTGAACACTTGGACGCTGCTGATGAGCGTGATGTCAAGATTGTTTATGGCAAAAATAATCTTGTTGATCAGTCTGGAGCCTTTATCGACGAGGTGGGCCTGCCCTGGGAGGCAGCAAGTATTGGTTTGAAAAATAAAATGACGATCCGCCACCCGGGTTGTTTCCATCATGCGTCGCTGTTTGAAGCAGGGAATGGATTCGACGAGAGCTATAAGGTAATAGGTGACTATCACTTTATCCTGCGTGCGCTCCGGGCGCGGGACGCCGGCTTTTATCCTTTTTCGGTGGTATCTCACCGAGTAGGCGGACTGAGCAACAAGCCCAGCTTGATGATGTCGATTATTCGAGAGAATTTCAGGCTTCGGAAAGAGTTGGCGCTATCTCCAGTGTATTTGGTTGACTCAATTTTTATCAAGCGATTGGTGCTTTTCTTGCTGAGCGCTGTATTGGGTGATCGTGGTGTTATGAAGTTGCTGTCGGTTTATGGTGGGCTCGTGAAGAAATGAAAATCTGCTATGTGGTTCCAGCTATTGTCAATAAAGCTCCCATTTTAGTGGTTATGCAGCTGTGTGAACAAATGGTGCGTAGGGGGCACGAGGTTACCGTGCTTTATTTTGATGAGCGTGTAGAAATCGAACTGCTGGAAGGCGTTAGGTTTGAGCGTGTTGGTTTCTATAAGTCATTTGATTTTTCCACCTATGATGTTGTTCACTCTCATTTGTTGAGGGCTGATGCGTTTGTATTTAGGAATAAGTCATTTTTTACAAAGGTTCGTTATGTAAGTACCTTGCATAATTATGTCGAGAGAGAGTTGTATTTTCATTACAATAGGTTTATTTCATTCGTATTTAGCTTTGTCTGGAATGTGTGCTGGTTGAGGCACGACCGGCTCGTTGTGTTGAGTGATGATGCGGTAAAATATTATTCAGGGTTTTCTTATAATAAGAAGCTCACAAGGGTTTATAATGGTCGAGACATTGTTGTTGATTATAGTTTGGTCGAGGACTGGTGTGCCGTTGAAATAAATAAGTTAAAAGGGCGTGTCGATTATTTGTTAGGGACCTACTGTGTGCTCACCGCCACAAAAGGCATTGATCAATTGGTAAGGTTGTTGAGTGTCAATGCTCGGCTGGGGTTGGTAGTCATTGGTGATGGCCCAGCGAAGCAGTCATTGCAAGAACTGAGTGTGTCGTTGGGTGTCGATAGTCGGTGTGTATTTCTTCCCTCGGTTCCTTATGCGCATCAGTGTAATGTTTTTTTTGATATGTTTGCCATGCCCTCCCGTTCGGAGGGGTTCGGTTTGGCTCTGATTGAGGCGGCTCTGCACTCGAAAAAAATAGTGTGCTCCGATATTCCTATATTCAGGGAGCTTTTCAGTGAAGAGGCCGTTTGTTTTTTTAAACTTGATGATGTCGCGAGCCTGGATGCTGCAGTGATGAAAGGCTTGTCTGACGAATCCAAAGGGCCTGCGGTGTTGAACGTTGCTCGTGAGAGGTACAGCTCTGTTGCGATGGCAACCAACTATCTTAAGGTCTATGAGGAGTTGATGCGTGACTAACTTTAGGGTTTTGGTTACCGGTGGGTCGGGCTTCATCGGGACTAATTTGGTGGGCCGGCTGAAGGGGCTCGGGTGTGATGTCTTAAGCCTGGATGTGGCTGCACCCAGGAATCACGATAACCTTGATGTCCACCGTTATTGTGATATTTGCGATGTGGATCTGCTGGCTGAGGCGTTTGAGTTGTTCAGGCCTGACTACGTTTTTCACCTTGCGGCGCGCACGGATCTTCGTGGCAAGAGTTTCGACGATTATCGGGAAAATATTGCGGGCGTGGACAATTTGTGCGCGGTCCTTTCATCGGCCGACTACGTTAAACATGCTATTTTTGCGTCCAGTATGTTGGTTTGTAGGGCTGGCCACATACCCTCTTCGATAGAGGATGTTTCCCCTACTACTGTTTACGGGAAAAGCAAGGTGGAGGGGGAGCGTATCGTCCGGCAGTGGATGGCGAGGATGCCAAGGTGCTCTATTGTGCGTCCCACGTCTATTTGGGGGGCCTGGTTTGGAGAGCCCTATCGAAACTTTTTCGATATGGTGCTCGCCGGTCGTTATATTAGAATTGGTCGGGCGTCGAGCACGAAGACCTACGGTTATGTAGAAAACTGCGTAAATCAGATTATTTCGATTGCCCAGCGTCCTGATGACAGTGTTGAATATTATTATATTGGCGATGCCATTCCGTTGAATGTTGACGATTGGAGTTTGAGTATCGCGTCGCTTGCAGGCCGTCGGCAGCCGATAAAGGCGCCAATGTTTTTTTTCTATTGTTTGGCATGGGTGGGTGATCTCTGCAATTTTGCGGGCTTAAAATTTCCATTCAGTAGTTTTCGGCTGAAAAACATGACAACTCATAACGTGGTGAATTGCGCTCCGGCAGAGAAATCGAACGCCTACCCCGTGGTAGGTCTGCAGGAGGGCATTGAAAAAACACTGTCATGGCTCAAGGCATCATCGACAAAGTCGTAATCCACACATTGGCGTCTCTGGAGTCGTACCTGTTGCTTCATCGCAGTGGGTTCAAGTGCGTCAGCTGCTACCTTGGCGTGGCTTGGTGCGCTCCAGGGGCTGCGTCAGATAGGATTTTTCCTGTAAAATCAAGGATCTGTGCTCGGCTGCAGACTTTTCAGTGTTCCAGCGTCATGCTAAGGTTCTCGCTGTTGCCAAGCTTTTTGTGCGGTGCGTGTAAGTGCCGTGCACTTCCCGGGGCATCCAATGAAGGCGCTATTTTCATCCGCGTTGTCAGGCGCGGCTTTCATTAGGTCGGGAAGTGGGTTGGTGTGCAGGGTGCGCATATTTTCAAAGAGTCTGGATTGCGACGGAATATAATCGAAGATGTTTTTAACGCTCGTTGAATGTTCCGAAAATACCCGTGTTATGAGGCAAAGGGCTGTGACGCATGAATAGCGCGCTTAAAAACGTAGCGGCGAACTTCTTGGGGCAGGGGTGGGCGGCCTTGATGGGGATCTGTTTCGTCCCCCTGTATCTTAAGTTTATTGGTGTTGAAGGTTACGGTTTAGTTGGTTTTTTTGTAATTCTTTCTGCCGCCATGACAATGCTTGACGGAGGCTTTGGGGCTGTGGCGACCAAAGAAGCCTCGGTTTATGAGGCCGCGTCGCCAATTGACAAACTAAAGGTTGTTTTGCTGTTAAGAAGTGTCGAGTGGATATTCTGGTGCGTTGCGCTGACGGCGGGCACGATCGTTATATTTTTGGCTCCCGTGATTTCTTATTACTGGCTTGATGTGACACCCAGTAAGCTGGATTCGGTAACTCAGTCACTAAGAGTAATGGGCGTGGCGCTGGTTCTTCAGTTCCCTATCGCGTTTTATTACGGCGCCCTGACCGGTCTTCAAAAGCAAGTTGAGTTGAATATTGCAACCTCTGTTTTTGCAACGCTCCGCTCGGTGGGCGCTGTGTTGGTGTTATGGCTCGTTTCGCCGACGGTTGAATGGTTTTTTATATGGCAGTGCGTAATAAATGTTCTGACTGTTTTTATTTTGCGTATTCAGTTGGTCCGGGAGTTGGGCGGCTGGAAGAAGTCGCCGTCATTTTCGGTTGAAGCGCTTCGCCGCCTCCGTGGTTTTGCAATTGGTGTTGGCGTGACGAATGCCCTCACGTTTTTATTGATGCAGGCCGATAAAATCGTGTTGTCAAAGACGCTGTCATTGACGGATTTTGGTTATTATATGCTGGCTTGGACATTGGGTACGATAGCGTTCAGGCTTATATCGCCCGTGTTTAATGCCTATTACCCTAGAATTGTCGCAGCCGTAGCATCCGAAAATACCCAAGAGGCCTTCCGCTCTTATATCAGGGCCAGTCAGATATTGTCGATGTTGGTCATTCCATTTTCCGTATGGATTGCATTGTATAGCCATCCGCTGCTTTTGTTGTGGACGAGAGACTCGAATATCGCCGCAGCGGCGAGTGGTCCTCTTGTGATATTAGTAATTGGCACCATGCTTCATTCGTTTATGCACATGCCTTATGCATTGCAATTGGCCCATGGTTGGACCCGATTTAGTGTTTGGCAAAATTTCATTGCCGCAATCCTCGTGGTGCCAGTTACCTATTACCTGGCAAGTACCTACGGCCTGACGGGGAGTGCCTGGCCTTGGCTGTTGCTGAATATAGGATTTGTTGTTTTGTGCCCACCGATTGTATTTAGAAAGCTGAATATCAAGCCCGCAAAGGTCTGGTATATCGAGGCGATCGTTATTCCGCTGGTCATTTCACTTTCTACGTTGTGGTTTTTCAAAGCGGTCTATGATGTTTTAAGTGTGGGTAACCTCGTGGTGATGTTCTTGTCGCTAGGGGTGAGCTATTTTCTCGTGGCGCTCCGGTTGTTCGTTTTTCGTTTTGATCTCCGGAGGGTTCAGTGGAGAAATGCACTGTAATATACCAATGAGACCTCTGAGGCTGGCGCAGTCTTGGCACCATTTATTCAAGTTGCCAGTGGCGTTGGGTGTGATGCGGTACTGGCTCAATTTTTTGATCGGTTGGGACTTAACCTTCTCTCGAGTAAAAAAATAATATGCGCGTTGCTTTCGATTACCAAATATTCGCCCTGCAAAATTACGGTGGCATTTCTCGTTATTTTTGCCGCATCGCCGAGCAGATGGCCCAGGCGGGGACCGATGTCGGTATTTTCTCGCCTTTCTACCGCAATGCGTACTTGAATGAGCTGCCTGAAGGAATCGTTCATGGACGCTGGATAGAAAAGTATCCGCGCTATACCGCGAGGCTCATGCTTGCCTACAACCGTCTTCAAGGGCGAGTGGCGATGAGTCGTTGGCGGCCTCAGGTGGTGCACGAAACCTATTACGCCCGTTCCGGTACAGCCCCCAAGGGGTGTCCAACGGTCCTGACGGTCTACGATATGATTCATGAGCTGTACCCAGAAAGTTTCTCTTCCGAGGACAAGACATCCCTGCTCAAGCGCCGCGCGGTAGAGCGTGCAGACCATGTTATTTGCATTTCGGAGAGCACGCGGCAAGACCTCATGAGGCTGTTCGCTGTCCCCGAAAGCAAGTTGTCGGTTGTTCATTTGGGCTTTGAGCAATTCAAACCGGTCACCCAAAAAAAACCGAGCCAGTTGCCCAGACCCTATCTGTTGTATGTAGGGGCACGCTTTGCCTACAAGAACTTTGCCGGGTTGCTTCGCGCGGTGGCCAGCTCAACACGGTTGAAGTCAGACTTTGACATTGTCGCGTTTGGCGGCGGCGCTTTTTCCGAAAGCGAACAGGAGTTGGTACAGCGTCTTGGTTTTGCTCCCGGGCAGGTGCGGCAGATGGGGGGGGACGATGCTTTACTGGGTGAGCTCTATGAGGGCGCCAAAGCCTTTGTCTATCCCTCTATCTATGAGGGCTTCGGACTTCCTCCACTGGAGGCGATGGCACATTCCTGCCCTGTAATCAGTAGTGGCACCAGTTCAATGCCTGAAATCATCGGCACCGCAGGTGTTTTTTTCGATCCCGTTAATGATGATGAAATGGCTGGAGCGATAGAAAGAGTGGTTTACTCTGACAGCGAAATTGCCAGATTGGTCGGGCTCGGGCATGAGCGCTTAAACCAATTCTCCTGGCAGCGCTGTAGCCAAGAAACACTATCGATCTACAATTCATTGCAAAGGTAATACTTTGGACTATTCAGAAAAAACCGCCCTGATTTGCGGTGTGAGTGGCCAGGATGGTGCTTATCTCGCAAAGCTGTTGCTGAGTAAGGGCTATACCGTTTGGGGGACATCCCGGGATGCGCAGGGCTCTTCATTCGCCAATTTGAAGCGACTGGACGTTTTCCCCAAGGTGAAGTTGCTGTCGATGGTGCCCGAGGATTTTCGCAGTGTGTTCATGGCGCTCAAACGTAGCCAGCCTGATGAAGTCTATTTTCTTGCCGGGCAGTCGTCAGTCGGACTGTCGTTCGAGCAGCCAGCTGAAACAATTCAAAGTATTTCCTTGGGAACCCTGAACATGCTTGAGGCATGTCGGATGACTGAACGCCCGATTCGCTTCTATCAAGCAGGTTCCAGCGAATGTTTTGGTGATACCAAGGGCGAGCCCGCCATCGAGAGTACCGCGTTTCACCCTCGTAGCCCTTATGCCGTGGCCAAGTCCTCGGCGTTCTGGCTGGTCGATAACTATCGCGAGGCTTATAATCTTTTTGCGTGCACCGGCATCTTGTTTAATCACGAATCGCCATTACGCCCCTCCAGATTTGTAACACAAAAAATCGTGACTACAGCCAAACGAATTGCAGCAGGCTCCACAGAGCGGTTGACGCTTGGGCGTCTGGATATCGCACGCGATTGGGGGGCTGCCCCGGAATACGTTGATGCAATGTGGAGGATGCTTCAGTGTGAGGAACCCAGTGATTTCGTGATCGCAACGGGGCAAACCCACACGTTGGAAACCTTTGTTGCTGAAGCATTCACGCAATTGGGCCTCGACTGGCAAGCTCATGTCGATCAATCGACAGAGTTCTTCCGACCCACTGATCTGCTTATCAGTCGAGCTTGTCCGGCAAAGGCGGAACAGGTTCTTGGGTGGAAAGCCCAATCGACAATGCCTGATGTCATTACCAGCATGCTAAATGCGATTTAACAGTCACTCTAAGAATTTTAGGACCTAAACATGACCCTGAAAAAAGCGCTCATTACCGGGATCACCGGCCAGGACGGCTCTTATTTGGCCGAACTGCTGTTGGAAAAGGGCTACGAAGTTCACGGCATCAAACGACGTGCGTCTTCGTTTAATACGCAACGTGTGGATCACATCTATCAGGATCCGCATGTAGACAATCAACGGTTCATCTTGCACTACGGCGACCTTACCGACTCGTCGAACCTGACCCGCATCATTCAGGAAGTTCAGCCTGACGAGGTCTACAACCTCGGTGCGCAGTCTCACGTAGCCGTAAGCTTTGAATCCCCGGAATACACAGCTGACGTCGATGCGATGGGCACCCTGCGAATTCTTGAGGCCATCCGCCTGCTCGGGCTGGAGAAAAAGACCCGTTTCTACCAAGCCTCCACTTCTGAACTGTACGGCTTGGTACAGGAAACACCGCAGAAAGAAACCACGCCGTTCTATCCGCGCTCGCCCTACGCTGTTGCAAAACTCTACGCATACTGGATTGTCGTCAACTACCGCGAAGCGTATGGCATGCATGCCTGTAACGGGATCCTCTTCAACCACGAGTCGCCGCGCCGAGGCGAGACGTTTGTGACCCGCAAAATCACCCGCGGCCTGGCAAATATTGCCCAGGGACTTGAGCAGTGCCTCTACATGGGCAACATGGATGCGCTACGGGATTGGGGGCATGCCAAAGACTACGTCCGTATGCAGTGGATGATGTTGCAACAAGATGTTGCTGAAGACTTTGTCATTGCAACGGGCGTCCAGTATTCGGTGCGTGAGTTCATTTGCTGGTCTGCGGCTGAGCTTGGCCTGACCTTGCGCTTCGAAGGCACGGGTGTAGACGAGCGCGGCATTATCGAGTCCATTGTTGGCGATAAGGCACCGGCGCTCAAAGTTGGCGATACGCTGGTGCGTATTGACCCACGCTACTTCCGCCCGGCCGAAGTTGAAACACTGCTCGGCGATCCTACCAAGGCCAAGACAAAGTTAGGCTGGGTACCGGAAATCACTGCCCAGGAGATGTGCGCTGAAATGGTTCGCGAAGACTTGAAAGTCGCCCAACGTCACGCATTGTTGAAGAACCACGGTTACGATTTGCCGGTGTCGCTGGAGAACTAACATGTCACGTCAATTGAGCGAATGTGTTTTTGTTGCTGGCCACAAGGGGATGGTAGGTTCGGCCATCGTCCGGCGCCTGCGAACGTTGGGTTATACCAATATTGTGACCCGCGACAGGGCTCAATTGAATTTGCTGGATCAGCGCGCGGTGGCGGATTTCTTTGCCGAGAACAAGATCGAGCAAGTCTATATGGCCGCGGCGAAGGTGGGCGGCATTCATGCGAACAACACCTACCCGGCCGAGTTCATCTACGAAAACCTGACGATGCAGGCGAATATTGTCCAGGCGGCGCACCAGCATGACGTGCAGAAAATGTTGTTTCTCGGTTCCTCATGCATTTACCCCCGCAACGTTGCGCAGCCAATGCCTGAAGAGGCGCTGCTGACAGGGGTGCTTGAGCCTACCAACGAACCTTATGCGATTGCGAAGATCGCCGGGATCAAGCTGTGCGAGAGTTACAACCGTCAATATGGGCGTGATTATCGCAGTGCCATGCCCACCAATCTGTATGGTCCGAACGATAACTTCCACCCGCAAAACTCTCACGTGATACCGGCTCTTCTGCGTCGGTTCCACGATGCTGTCGAGCAGGGCGTTGAAGAGGTCGTGATTTGGGGCAGCGGTTCGCCAAAGCGCGAGTTCCTGCATGTTGATGACATGGCCAGCGCATCGGTTCATATCATGGAGCTGGATCCAGAGCAGTATGGCGCCTACACCCAACCGATGCTCTCTCACATCAACGTGGGTACAGGGCAGGACTGCAGTATTCGAGAGTTGGCCGAAACCATCGCCAAGGTCACCGGATTCAAGGGACGCCTGAGCTTTGATGCCACCAAGCCGGACGGCCCGCCAAGAAAGCTGATGGATGTTTCGCGTCTTGGACAGCTGGGGTGGCGCGCCACTGTAAGCCTCGAAGACGGCTTGCGAGACGCTTACGCCTGGTTCTCCGAGAACGCCTTGCACGCTCGTTCACGCTAGGCTGAAACTGACCGTGGAGGTCTTTTCAGGGCTCGGTTCAACCACTTCGTTGTGGGTGTTAACGGTTGTCTCCCGCGCAAACTACACTCGCGCCTGTACAGCGGCGCTGATCTCGGTCTCAAAGGATGATTGAATGTTTCTTCCAGTAATCATGGCCGGCGGCTCAGGCACCCGGCTGTGGCCACTCTCTCGTCAACTGAACCCCAAGCAGTTCCTACCCTTGGTGGATGCCGACCTGACGATGCTCCAGGCCACCATCAAGCGCCTTGATGGGCTCGAGCACGGGTTGCCGCGGTTGATTTGCAACGAGCATCACCGCTTTCTTGCTGCCGAGCAGCTTCGGCAACTGGGACTGGAAGACGCGAACATCATTCTTGAACCGGTAGGCCGGAACACGGCGCCGGCCATCGCCTTGGCGGCCTTGCAGGCCCTGAGCGAGCAGACCGACCCGATCATGCTGGTGCTGGCTGCCGACCACTTGATTCAAGACGTCCAGGCCTTCCAGGAGAGTATTGCGTCGGCCCTTTTGCTTGCAGAGTCGGGCAAATTGGTCACGTTTGCCATTACGCCCACCAGCCCTGAGACGGGTTATGGCTACCTTCAATTGGGCGCTCCTGTTGACGCGGGGGGGTATCAGGTCAGCCGATTCGTCGAAAAACCCGACTTGAACACCGCGAAATCTTACTTATCCCAAGGGGACTATTTTTGGAACAGCGGTATGTTTATGTTTCGCGCCAGTCGCTATATCCAGGAACTGGAAAAGTTTCACCCGGAAATCGTGTCGGTATGCCGTGATGCTTTGGCGGGCGGCCAGCAGGATATGCATTTTACCCGGGTTGACGCCCGCATCTTTGCGACGAGCCCGGACGTGTCTATCGACTATGCCGTCATGGAGAAAACAGCGGATGCCGTGATGGTGCCGTTGAACGCCGGTTGGAGTGACATCGGCTCGTGGTCGGCCCTCTGGGAGGCCGGCGAAAAAAACGCGCAAGGCAACCTGTTCAAGGGGGATGTGCTGTCGGAGAACACCACCGGCAGCTACGTTCACGCGACACATCGCCTGGTCACTACCGTGGGCGTGCAAGACCTGATTATTGTGGAGACCAAGGACGCTGTCCTGGTGGCGCATAAAGACCAGGTCCAGGAAGTCAAAAAGATTGTCGATCAACTCAAGGCGGGTGGCCGTCAAGAGCAGATTAACCACCGCGAGGTCTATCGTCCCTGGGGTGTATACGATTCCATCGATAGTGGCGAGCGTTATCAGGTCAAGAGGATTTCAGTCAAACCGGGTGAAAAGCTCTCGGTGCAAATGCATCACCATCGCGCAGAGCATTGGGTTGTCGTAAGTGGCACTGCTCGTGTCACCAATGGGGAGAAAACCTATCTCGTCACGGAAAACCAATCCACGTTTATCCCCATCGGCCAGGTCCATGCACTTGAGAATCCGGGGATGATCCCTCTGGAACTGATTGAGGTCCAGTCAGGGTCTTATTTGGGCGAGGATGATATTGTGCGGTTTGAAGATATTTACGGTCGGGTAAAGGGTTGACGTATTGAAGATCTCGATTATCACGGTTTCATACAATAGTGAAAAAACTATAAGAGACACTATTGAATCTGTGTTGGCTCAAACCTATTCGGATATTGAATACATCATCGTAGACGGTGGTTCCAAAGATAATACGATGGGTGTGGTCGCGGAGTATGCAGCGTCTATCGCGACCATCGTGAGCGAACCGGATCGCGGGATATACGATGCGATGAACAAAGGTATTGCACTGGCCACTGGCGATGTCATCGGTATTCTCAACTCCGACGATTTCTACGAGAGCCCGTCGTCGTTGGAGAGCGTTGCCGCAGCGTTTCGGCTAAAACCAGATGATGCATTGATTTTCGGCGATGTTGTCTTCGTCAACCCTGACGACCTGCATCGGGTGACACGGGTCTATCGTGCCGCTCATTTCAAGGCTTGGAAACTTCGGTTTGGATGGATGCCTCCCCATCCCGGAACGTTTATAAGACGGCAAGCCTACAAGGACGTCGGTGATTATTCCTTGTTGTACACGATATCTGCGGACTATGAGATGTTTGTCCGCCTGTTGTTGACCAAGCACTACAGCTTTTCGTATATCGACAAAGTGTTGGTTCGCATGCGTTCGGGTGGTGTCAGTACTTCAGGTGTCAAAAGCAGCTTGAAGCTCAATAGGGAAATTGTTCAGGCCTGTAAGCGAAATGGCGTATATACCAATTTGTTCATGGTCCTCAGTAAAATCCCATTCAAGTTATTGGAATACCTCAAGCGCCCGGGAACGAGGAGCTGATGGAACATATCTTCATTACCGGTGCCGGCGGCTTTTTGGGTAGAGACCTGATCCGTCGCCTGCAATCAGAGGGTCGGTATCGCCTCTCCGCCTCGGTCCGGAATGCCGAGACCCATGTCGCTGCGGGCGTGGTTGCACATTTCACTGGCGCCATGGACGCTCGCAGTTCCTGGGCAGCGGCCCTCGCCGGCGTGGACGTAGTCGTCCACTGTGCTGCCCGAGTGCACGTCCTGGCCGATACCTGCGCCGACCCGCTTCAGGCTTTTCGCGAGGTCAACGTTGCCGCCACGCTGCACCTGGCTCGGCAAGCGGCAGCTGCCGGAGTCCGCCGCTTTGTGTTTATCAGCTCGATCAAGGTCAATGGCGAAGAATCCCTGGCGGGCAGGCCGTATCGGCCCGATGACGAGCCCAAGCCTATCGACGCCTACGGTCTCTCCAAATGGGAGGCTGAAAAAGGGCTCCTGCAATTGGCCGAGGAGGTCGGGATGGATATCGTCATCATTCGCCCCGTGCTTATTTACGGCCCAGGGGTGAAAGCAAACTTTCAAAACATGATGCGTTATCTGTGCAAGGGCATCCCTTTGCCGTTGGGTGCCATTCATAACAAACGCAGTTTTGTCGCGCTGGATAACGTAACCGACCTGATCGTCACTTGCCTGGATCACCCGGCGGCCAGTAACCAGGTGTTTCTCGTCAGTGATGATGAGGACCTTTCGACCACCGAGCTGTTGCGCAAAATGGCGCGTGCGCTGCGCGCGCCCGCACGTTTGGTGCCCGTTCCGGCCTGGCTTCTTACGGCTGCGGCGAAGCTTTTGGGACTGTCCGGGTTTTCCCAGCGGCTGTGCGGGACCTTGCAGGTCGATATCAGCAAGACCCGTTCGTTGCTGGGATGGGCACCCCGTGTTGGCTTGGATCAAGCCCTTGACGGCACGGCACGACATTTTCTGGATCAGAATAAACGATGAATGTTCTTTGGTTACTCCCCGGCCTGGCAGGTGTTTCGCTACTGCTCACGTGGCTGCTTCGGCGCTATGCACTGTCGGCCAGCCTGATCGATACACCCAACGCTCGCAGCTCTCACTCCATCCCAACGCCCAGGGGTGGCGGGGTGGCGATTGTGCTCAGCTTCCTGGCGGCGGTTCCTGTGCTGGCCTTCGCCGGCCTTGTACCTTGGCCTTGGGCGTGGGGCATGCTGGGCGCCGGGCTGGGCGTGGCAATCCTGGGGTTCATGGATGACCACGGGCATATCGCCGCGCGTTGGCGGTTGCTCGGCCATTTTCTGGCGGCGGTTTGGGTATTGTTTTTCCTTCACGGGCTGGGTCCGGTCAGGGTGTTCGGCCAGCTCCTGGACCTTGGCTGGTTTGGGAATTGCCTGGCCGTTCTCTATCTGGTCTGGCTGTTGAATCTCTATAACTTCATGGATGGCATCGACGGCATCGCCAGCGTTGAAGCGCTGTGCGCCTGCCTGGGCATGTGTGCCATCTACTGGTGGGTGGGCCAGCCACAGCTTGTGTGGACACCGCTGGTGTTCAGCATGGCGGTAGCGGGGTTTCTGTACTGGAATTTCCCACCAGCCAGGATTTTCATGGGTGATGCTGGAAGCGGGTTTATCGGCATCATGCTGGGCGCTTTCTCATTGCAGGCCAGTGTCGTTTCCCCTCAGTTGCTCTGGGCATGGCTGATCATGTTGGGGGTGTTCATCGTGGACGCCACATTCACCCTGATACGCCGACTGTTGCGCGGGGATAAGGTTTATGAGGCTCATCGCAGTCACGCGTACCAGTTTGCCTCGCGACAGTTTGGACAACACCGCCCCGTCACGCTGACGGTCGCGTGCATCAATATGTTCTGGCTGTTCCCCGTGGCACTTGCAGTCGTGTTGTTGGATATCGATGGCTTTCTTGGGCTTGCTCTCGCTTATGCCCCTTTGATTTGGCTGGCGGTAAGGTTTCACGCGGGAGCGTTGGAGCACGTTGAGGCGCGCTGAACATCCTGGATGTGCAAGTGCAGACTAAAATAGTCTGATAGCAACATCATCCCTGCGGTGTTTATTTGCAGGTGAAGGTTATTTTGGAGAATAAAGATGGATCGGATGCGCACGCTGCTGCTGGGCTTGCCAAGGCGTCACAAGCGCGTTCTGCAGGTTCTGACTGACGTCGTGATGGTGTGGATCGCGTTGTGGATGGCCTTTGTGGTACGCCTGGGCATCGATGAAATGGTCAATCCTGTCCGGATGCATTTCTGGCTGTTCATTTCTGCGCCCATCATTGCCATTCCGTTGTTCGTGCGATTTGGCATGTACCGGGCAGTCATGCGTTATTTCGGCAACGATGCGCTGATCGCAATCATCAAGGCCGTCAGCTTGTCAGCGTTGATATTGGCGTTGGTGGTCTATTGGTACAGCAATCATCAAAACGTGGTTCCGCGCTCGATCGTGTTCAACTATTGGTGGTTGAGCCTGATTATGATCGGCGGCTTGCGACTGGGCATGCGCCAATACTTTCTCGGGGATTGGTTCACCGCTTCGCAGCACGTGCCTTTTACCAGTCGTGACGATGGCTTGATCAAAGTCGCTATCTACGGCGCCGGTTCTGCCGGGAACCAGTTGGTTGCCGCACTTCGAATGGGGCGAGTCATGCGCCCAGTGGCGTTTATCGATGACGACTCGAGCATTTCGGACCGCGTCATATCGGGTTTGCATGTGTATAAACCCAAGCACATTCAACAAATGATCGAGGCAACAGGCGCCCAGGAAATTCTTCTGGCCATCCCCTCGTCCAACCGTGGCCGCCGTCGTGAAATCCTGAGTTTTCTTGAAGGCTTTCCACTCCACGTGCGCAGTGTTCCCGGCTTCATGGACCTCGCCAGTGGGCGTGTCAAAGTTGACGATATCCAGGAAGTCGATATCGCCGACCTGTTGGGGCGCGATGCCGTCCCGGCACAGGCCGACTTGCTTGAGCACTGCGTCAAGGCCCAGGTGGTACTGGTAACCGGTGCGGGTGGTTCCATCGGCTCGGAGCTTTGCCGACAGATTCTTTCCCTGCGGCCAACGACCTTGTTGTTGTTCGATCACGGCGAATTCAACCTGTACACCATTCTGTCCGAGTTGGAGCAGCGTGTTGCGCGGGAATCTTTGCCGGTAAAACTGCTACCGATTCTTGGGTCAGTGCGTAACCCGGAAAAACTGCTCGACGTGATGAAGACCTGGCATGTGGATACCGTCTACCATGCCGCGGCCTATAAACACGTCCCGATGGTTGAGCACAACGTGGCAGAAGGCGTGTTGAACAACGTCATCGGAACACTGAATACCGCCCAGGCGGCACTCCAGTCGGGCGTTGCCAACTTCGTGTTGATCTCTACTGACAAGGCGGTGCGCCCGACAAACATCATGGGCAGTACCAAGCGCCTGGCAGAGTTGACACTGCAAGCCCTGAGCAGGGAATTGGCCCCCGTACTGTTTGGCGACAAGTCCAATGTTTCCCACGTCAACAAGACCCGCTTCACCATGGTTCGCTTCGGCAACGTTCTTGGGTCCTCGGGCTCTGTGATTCCGTTGTTCCACAAGCAGATCAAATCCGGAGGGCCGCTGACGGTGACCCACCCGAAGATCACGCGTTACTTCATGACGATCCCGGAGGCCGCCCAACTCGTTATCCAGGCAGGCTCCATGGGGCAGGGCGGGGACGTCTTTGTGCTGGATATGGGCGAACCGGTGAAAATTATCGAGCTCGCAGAAAAGATGGTTCACCTCTCTGGCCTGAGCGTGCGCTCCGATAAAAACCCCCAGGGTGACATCTCCATCGAGTTCAGCGGCTTGCGCCCTGGTGAAAAACTTTACGAGGAGTTACTGATTGGCGACAACGTGGTCGCGACCCAGCACCCGATGATTATGAGCGCCAGTGAAGATCATCTGTCGTGGGAGGTGCTCAAGGGCAAGCTGAAAGAGCTGCTGGCTGCGGTCGACCAAGACGATTACGCGCGTATCCGAGAGCTGTTGCGCGACACGGTCAGCGGCTACTCCCCCGACGGCGAAATCGTCGATTGGATCTACCAGCAACGTCGCCTGGAGCCTTGAATTAACACCCTGTTACTCAAGCTTTTTTGACGAATCCCACGCATCACCTAAGTTTGAAAAGCAGCTTCGGAAAGCTGCTTTTCTCTCATAGATGTCAAGGAGCGTCACCCATGCAAAGCACCTACATTTCTTCCCTGATTTTCGCCTTCCTCACCACTCTCTCCGTCACCACCACTGCAGCCCCTTCAATCAAACCCGAAGCGCCAACCCCTATCACCGCGCAAATAACCAAGGCCGAGCAAGCCGCCAAGGTCAACCTGAACGCCGCCGACGCCGAAACCCTGCGTCGTGACTTGTTCGGCATCGGCGCCGCCAAAGCCAAGGCGATCGTCGCCTACCGCGACAGCAACGGTCCGTTCACGGCAGTGGATGAGTTGTTGGAGGTAAAGGGCATCGGCAAGGCGTTGCTGGAGAAGAACCGCGATAGGCTGTCGATCAATTAAGCAGCCAGGAGGCCGGTCATTGACCGGCCTTTTCATCTTCCCGGATCTGCGTTTTCAAGGTGTCTCGAACCACATCCATGATTCGCGTTGCGAACTGTGGATTCTCGACACTCCTGGCCAGCACCAGCGCGCCCACCAGTGTCGACATCATCACCAGTGCCTGAGCGTCAGTACGGCCCTTATCCAAAGCTGTATCAATCTGTTTGAGCCGTGCGTCGAGCACGGCGTCCGTTGTCGGACTAGGCTGGCCGCGTAGCCCTAGTTCGGAACACATGGTCGGCAATGGGCAACCCTGGTCCGGGGAGGTCTGATGCCAGTCCGACAGGTAGCTGTCGATGAACGCGTCCAACGGCCGCTCCTGGCTGAACAGCATCTCGCAGTGAGCATCGAGTTCTGCGGCCGAAGCGAGCAGGGCTTTTTCTACCAGTTCGTCCTTGGACTTGAAGTGTGCGTAAAACCCGCCATGCGTCAGGCCCAGCGCTTTCATCAGTGGTTGCAAGCCGGTGGCGCCAATGCCGTCGCGGCGAAAGCGCACCGACGCTTCCTTGATGATGCGCTGATGGGTTTGGGCTTTATGGTCTTGGGAGTAACGCATAGGGCTGCCTCGGTAACGAGATGGCAGTTTAACGGAGTTGAACGTTATTACACATCCAGCGAAGCGCAGCGGTTGGCACGAAAAGTGATTACGACTACGCAGAGGATTGTTCAACAATCATGGGGGAGTGATGGCACTCAACTTGTCGTTAGCCGATCAGATCGCGCTGGAACTTCGTGCCGACATCATCGGTGGGCGGCTGTTACCCGGCATGGCGTTGGTCGAGGTGGAGTTGGTGAAGCGTTACAACGCCTCGCGCAACACGATTCGCGAAGCCTTGCATCGCCTGGGGCAGGAAGGCCTGACCCGGTACGTGCGAAACAAGGGCGTGATGGTCCGGCGCCTGGAGCGTGAAGAGGTGCGTGACGTGTTTGTAGTCCGGCGCACCCTGGAGTTGCAGGCCATCGCCCAGAGCGGCGCATTGACCGCCGATCAGTGCGAGCGCATGCAAAATGCTATCGACGCCACCACCCTGGCGCGGGAGCGTGAAGATTGGCGCGCCGTGGCGACCCACAGCCTGGCGTTCCACCAACAGATTGTCGGGCTGATGCGCAGCCCGTTGTTCGATGACTTTTTCGCCCAGGTGATCGCCCAGTTACGCCTGGTGTTTTGTGCCGCGCCCGATGAGCAGCGGTTCCAGTCACCCTGGCTGGAGCGCGATCGTGAGATATACGCGCTACTGGTCCAAGCGGACAAACCGGCAGCAGGGCAGGCGCTGAGTTTGTATCTGGATGATTCGGAGCGTGTGTCGCTGGCCCTGTTCACCCACCCTTGATCGAGGAGTTCCATGATGTACAAAGACTATCCGGCGGCTTATCAGGTCAGCAAAGGCTCGGCACTGCAGGTGGATACGGCGTTTTATGAGCGTATTCGCGATCGTGCCGGTCAACGGACCCTGATCGAACAATTCGAGGTGCCGATTCGTACGGGCAGGGCGTGGAAAGTACCCGCCGGGCATGTGTTCCGGGTGACCACGCCGGTGGGCCCGCAGGTGGGCGACTTTAACGTGTGGAACGCCCATGACCCGCGCGAGCGGCTGTGGGCGGCACGCACGCGGCAGTTGCAGGGCGCCCATGTCAGCACCCATGACCGCTTGTGGTCGAACCTGCCGTTTCTGCGGCCCCTGGTGACCATCACGGATGACAGCTTGGCGAGCTATGGCATCGATGAGCATGGCGGGCGCCTGCATGATCTGCTCGGTACGCGCTGCGATCCTTATGTGAACCGCATGCTCACTGGCGAGGACTTCCATCACCATTGCCACTCGAACCTGACACGGGCGGTGTTACCCCACGGCCTGACGGAATTCGACGTGCATGACGTGCTGAATATTTTCCAGTGCACCGGCCTCAATCAGGACGACATGTATTTCATGAAGGCCTGCCCGGCGCAGAAGGGCGATTACCTGGAGTTCTTTGCCGAGATTGATCTGCTGTGCGCGCTGTCGACATGCCCGGGCGGGGACCTGTCACTGCCGATGTGGGGGCCGGACGCGCAGGACCCGCTGACGGTGTGTCGACCGCTGGGTGTTGAGATCTACCGGTTGGATGCGGCGCTGCTGAATGGCTGGAGCCAGCCGGAACGTGCTGCCTACAAGGGGCAGCACGGGTTGCATATTGCCAAGGCGGCTTGGGAGTAACCCAAGGCTCAGCGATCCTGCGCGTCCTTGGCGTCCGCCTGGGCGTTGCGTTCGGCCACGCGTTTGCGTTGTTCGTCGGTGAGTTCCACCTTGTTGGCGCTGTCCCGCAGCATCAGCAGGCCACCGACGATCGAGCCGATCGCCACCACTAAAATCAACCACGCATACCACGGCATAAGGCTCTCCTTGAGGCAGATCGTCGTGGGAGAATTTTCCCACGGGAATAACTGCTTTGAGTAACGGGCTTTCTCAGTAGTTCAGTGTAGGCCCGTTCTGCCTCAAGTCGATCAGAGACCGGTCAACATCGCATCCGCCGGGGCATCCGCACGGTGCTGTGCGGTCATCTGGAAGTAGGCAAATCCAACCGCCATAAAGCCCAGGAAGATCAACCCGATCAACGTGTTGAACCAGGCCATGGCCACCAGGCACACCACCGCCAGCACCAGTGCAACGCCTGGCACGATTGGGTAACCCGGGGCGCGGAAGGTGCGCTCCAGCAGCGGCTCGGTCTTACGCAGCTTGAACAGGCTGAGCATGCTCATGATGTACATCACGATGGCGCCGAACACTGCCATGGTGATCATCGCCGCAGTCAGCGTCATGCCGCCGAGGTTAATCAAACCGTCGCTGTAGATTGCCGCGATGCCGACCACGCCGCCGGCGAGGATGGCACGGTGGGGTGTCTGAAAGCGCGACAGTTTGGCGAGGAAAGAGGGCAGGTAACCGGCGCGAGCCAGGGCGAAGAACTGACGCGAATAGCCGAGAATGATGCCGTGGAAGCTCGCCACCAGGCCGAACAAGCCGATCCACACCAGCATGTGCAACCAGCCGGAGTGGTCGCCCACTACGGTTTTCATCGCTTGGGGCAGTGGATCGTTGATGTTCGACAAGGTGCGCCAGTCGCCCACGCCACCGGCGAAGAACATCACGCCCATGGCCAGGATCACCAGGGTCAGGATGCCGCTGATGTAGGCTTTTGGAATGGTGCGCTTGGGATCTTTCGCTTCTTCTGCGGCCATGGCCGCGCCTTCGATGGCGAGAAAGAACCAGATCGCAAAGGGAATCGCCGCAAACATCCCGGCAATCGCCGGCGCGCCAAACGTATCCGAACCGGCCCAGCCATTCAGGGCGAAGTTGCTGAAACTGAACGCCGGGGCGACCACGCCCATGAATACCAGCAACTCGGCCACGGCGAGCACGCACACCACCAGTTCGAAGGTGGCCGCGAGTTTCACGCCGAGGATGTTCAGGCCCATGAACACGAAATAGGCGCCGACGGCCGCGTGTTTCGGGTCCAGTGCCGGAAACTGCACGTTGAGGTAGGCGCCGATGGCCAGGGCGATGGCGGGCGGGGCGAACACGAATTCTATCAACGTCGCCAGCCCGGCAATCAAGCCGCCTTTCTCACCGAAGGCGCGGCGGCTGTAGGCAAACGGCCCGCCGGCGTGGGGAATGGCGGTAGTCAGTTCGGTGAAACTGAAGATAAAGCAGGTGTACATCGCCGCGACCATCAACGACGTCACCAGGAAGCCCAAGGTGCCGGCGACGCCCCAGCCGTAGCTCCAGCCGAAGTATTCGCCGGAAATCACCAGGCCGACGGCAATGCCCCACAAATGCAGGGTGCCCAAGGTGGGTTTGAGTTGTGTGTTCATCGTGTGGCGCTCCCTGAACGGTTTGGAATGATTCAAGGTGTTGCAGCGGCCATGCCAGCCTGAGAATCATTGTCGTAAAGGCGCACACCTGTCGTCTGGGGGATGGTTTGGCGTTTGAAAGTCGCCAGGGTTGCACCAGATGAGTGCGACGGTGGTTGAACCGGCGCTTTCGCGAGCAAGCCCGCTCCCACATCCGACCGCATTGCCAAGGCGAGCACCGATCAAAATGTGGGAGCGGGCTTGCTCGCGAAGAGGCCCTCCCAGCCACCCATATCCTCCTGTAACCCCCGCATAAACCCACTCTTTACGCCGTCTTTACGCCCCACCCACACCCTCGCTCTCGTTCCTTTACGCCACTCCTGCGGACAATTGCCCCACACGCGGCAATACGCCGCTAAACGGAGAAACTTCCATGAGCGTTCTGGACGGGGTGTCACTGCTATTGGCCGTGGCGCTGTTCATTTATCTGCTGGTTGCGCTGCTACGCGCGGATCGGAACTAGGAGCTTGGCCATGCACAGTTATGACTATTGGCTGATCATCGCCTTCTTTGCCGTGGTGTTGGTGCCGGCACCTTTCCTCGGCCGGTTCTACTACAAGATGATGGAAGGCCAGCGCACCTGGCTGAGCCCGGTCCTGGGGCCTGTGGAAAAGGCCTGCTATCGCCTCTCGGGGGTGGATGAGCATCAGGAACAAAGCTGGCAGAAGTACATGCTGGCCCTGCTGGCATTCAACCTTGCCGGCTTCCTGCTGTTGTTCGCCATCCTGCTGTTCCAGGACTACCTCCCACTGAACCCGCAGAAATTACCGGGCCAGGAATGGACGCTGGCCTTCAACACGGCCGTCAGTTTCATGACCAACACCAACTGGCAGTCCTACAGCGGTGAGGCGTCCCTGAGCTACCTCAGCCAGATGGCCGGCCTGACCGTGCAGAACTTCGTCAGCGCGGCCACCGGCCTGGCAGTCCTTGTCGCGTTGTGCCGTGGGATCGGCCGCAAGTCCGCGCAGACCTTGGGCAACTTCTGGGTCGACATGACCCGTGCCACCCTCTACGGCCTGCTGCCCCTGTGCCTGGTGCTGGCGTTGTTCCTGGTCTGGCAGGGCGTGCCGCAGACCTTCGCCCATTACGTCGATGCGCTGACGATGCAGGGTGTGGATCAGGTGATTCCCCTCGGCCCGGCCGCCAGCCAGATTGCGATCAAGCAACTGGGCACCAACGGCGGTGGCTTCTTCGGCGTCAACTCGGCGCACCCGTTTGAGGACCCGACCGCGTGGGCCAACCTGTTCGAGGTGGCGTCGATCATCCTGATCCCGGTGGCGCTGGTGTTCACCTTTGGTCACTACGTCAAGGACCTGCGCCAGAGCCGCGCGATCCTCGGCTGCATGCTGGCCCTGTTCCTGATCGGCGGCGCCACCTCGCTGTGGTCCGAATCCCAGCCCAACCCGACCCTGAACCACCCGGCTGTCGAGCAGACCGCGCCGCTGGAAGGCAAGGAAACGCGCTTCGGAACCACCGGCACCGTGCTCTGGTCGGTGACCACCACGGCGGCATCCAACGGCTCGGTCAACGGCATGCAGGACAGCCTCAGCCCGTTGAGCGGCATGGTCGCCATGGTCAACATGATGGTCGGCGAAGTGATCTTCGGCGGCGTCGGTGCCGGTATGTACGGCATGTTGCTCAACGTGTTGATCGCGGTGTTCCTCGCCGGCCTGATGATCGGTCGCACGCCGGAATACCTCGGCAAGAAACTCCAGGCCAAGGAAGTGCAATTGCTCGTCGTCACCTTGCTGGTGATGCCGGTGGGCGTGCTTGTCCTCAGCGCCATCGCCGCCAGCCTGCCCGGCCCAGCGAGTGCCATCAGCAACCCTGGCCCCCACGGTTTCAGCCAGTTGCTCTACGCCTACACCTCGGCCAGTGCCAACAACGGCTCGGCGTTCGCAGGCTTGAGCGCCAACACCGCGTTCCACAACCTGATGCTCGGCCTGGGCATGTTGATCGGCCGCTTCGGCTACATCCTCCCGGTGCTGGCCCTGGCCGGCAGCCTGGCGATGAAGAAGGCCGCACCGATTGGCCAGAACAGCTTCCCGACCCATGGCCCGCTGTTCGTGACCCTGTTGACCGTGACCATCTTGCTGGTGGGTGGCCTGACTTTCCTGCCGACGCTTGCTCTGGGGCCTATTGCTGAACATTTGAGCATGGGCTTCTAAGGGGATATGACAATGAATATGCCTGCAAAAAACGCCGCTCCTGTGAACACCCAGGAACCGCCAAAAACCGCGATCTCCGCCCTGTGGCGCCCGGCACTGGTCCAGGCGTTCGTCAAGCTCGACCCGCGCCAGCTGCAACGCTCGCCGGTGATGCTGGTGGTCGAACTGACCGCCATCCTCACCACCGTGCTGTGCTTCGTACCCGACACCGCCGTGCCGACGTTCGTCGCCGTGCAAATCGCCGTATGGCTGTGGTTCACCGTGTTGTTCGCCAACTTCGCCGAAGCCTTGGCCGAAGGGCGTGGCAAGGCCCGTGCCGACAGCCTCAAGGCTGGCAGCGAAGGCTTGAGCGCACGCCGCAAGGAAGCCGATGGCAGCTTCAAGGTCGTGCCGGCCACCAGCCTGCGCAAAGGCGATGTGGTGCGCGTCGCCGCCGGGGAAATGATCCCCGGTGACGGCGAGGTCATCGAAGGCATTGCGGCGGTCAACGAAGCGGCGATCACCGGCGAGTCCGCACCGGTGATCCGTGAATCCGGCGGCGACCGCTCGGCCGTCACCGGCAACACGCGACTGGTCTCGGACTGGCTGCTGATCCGCATCACCGCCAACCCCGGTGAGTCCACCCTGGACCGCATGATCGCCCTGGTCGAAGGCGCCAAGCGCCAGAAAACCCCCAACGAAGTGGCGCTGGATATCCTGCTGATCGGCCTCACCCTGATCTTCCTGTTGGTAGTAGTGACCCTGCAACCGTTCGCCCACTTCGCCAATGGCAGCTTGCCGCTGGTGTTCCTCGTCGCACTGCTGGTGACGTTGATTCCCACGACGATTGGCGGCCTGTTATCAGCCATCGGCATCGCCGGCATGGACCGCCTGGTGCGCCTCAACGTGATCGCCAAATCCGGGCGTGCGGTGGAAGCGGCGGGCGACGTGCACGTGCTGCTGCTGGACAAGACCGGCACCATCACCTTTGGCAACCGTCGTTGCTCGGCGGTGGTCGCGGCGCCTGGCGTCAGCGGCCGCGAGCTGGCCGAAGGCGCGCTGCTGGCGTCCCTGGCGGACGACACGGCAGAAGGCAAATCCATCGTCGAATACCTGCGTGCGCTGCACCCCCAGGCCGAGCCGTCCCTGGATGAGTTGACCGCCGTACCGTTCAGCGCTGAAACCCGCTTGTCCGGCGTCGACTATCAAGGCCGCGTATTCCGCAAAGGCGCGGTGGATTCGCTGCTGGCCTTTGTTGGCCAACAACGCCGCGACCTCGCACCCGCGCTGTCACGGGAAATCGACAAGATCGCCCAAAGCGGCGGCACCCCGTTGCTGGTGTGCGCCGACGGCAAGCTGCTCGGTGCGATCCACCTCAAGGACGTGGTCAAGCCCGGCATCCGCGAACGGTTCGCCGAACTGCGCAAGCTGGGGATTCGCACCGTGATGGTCACCGGCGACAACCCGCTGACCGCCGCTGCAATTGCCGCCGAAGCCGGCGTGGACGACGTGCTGGCCGAAGCCACCCCGGAGAAAAAACTCGCGCGTATCCGTCATGAGCAGAACGACGGCCGCCTGGTCGCCATGTGCGGCGACGGTGCCAACGACGCCCCGGCACTGGCCCAGGCCGATGTCGGCATGGCGATGAACGACGGCACCCAGGCCGCCCGCGAAGCCGCGAACATGGTCGACCTCGACAGCGACCCCACCAAGCTCTTGGACGTGGTGCAGATCGGCAAGGAATTGCTGGTGACCCGTGGCGCACTGACGACCTTTTCCATCGCCAACGACGTGGCCAAGTACTTCGCGATCCTGCCGGCGCTGTTCGCCTCGATCTATCCGCAATTGGGCGTGCTCAACGTGATGCATTTGCAGAGCCCGCAGAGCGCGATCCTCTCGGCCATTGTGTTCAACGCGTTGATTATCGTGGTGCTGATTCCCCTGGCGCTGCGCGGCGTGCGCGTGCAGGCGGCGAGTGCGGCGGCGTTGCTGCGGCGCAACCTGCTGATCTACGGCGTGGGCGGGCTGCTGGTGCCGTTCGTGGGCATCAAGGCGATCGACATGCTGCTGACCGCGCTGCACCTGGTTTGACCCGATGCCTGTGGGTGCCTGACCGGTGCCCACAGGTTGCAATGACCGAATTGAGGAACTTGAAATGTCCAACATCATCCGCCCGGCCCTGAGCCTGCTGGTGCTCATGACCCTGATTACCGGCGTCGCCTATCCACTGGTGGTCACCGGCGTCGCCCAAGTCGCCTTCCCCGACCAGGCCAACGGCAGCCTGGTGTACGACGCCAGCGGCAAGGTGCGCGGCTCCAGCCTGATCGCCCAGGATTTCACTGGTGACAACTGGTTCCACCCGCGTCCCTCCGCCGGTGCCTATGCCACGGTTTCCAGCAGCGCCAGCAACCTTGGCCCGAGCAACCCGGCATTGGCCACGCGCATCTTCGACGATGCGAACAAACAGCTGGTGCCAAGCCAGGGCCCAGTGCCTTTGGCCTCGTTGACTACCTCTGGCAGCGGTCTTGATCCACACTTGCCACCGGAGGCGATTGCCTATCAACTGGCGCGCGTGGCGGCGGCGCGGAATGTGCCGGTGTCGACCCTGCAGCGTTTGCTCGATGAGCATATCGAAAGCCCGTTGGTGGGGCCGCCGGTGGTGAATGTGCTGGCGTTGAACATGGCCCTGGAAAAACTGTAATCCCCTGTGGGAGCGGGCTTGCTCGCGAAGGCGGTGTGTCAGTCACAGGTATTTC